>DATIMX010000214.1:0-6707 GCA_035474935.1 Geodermatophilus sp.
GCGTGGGGCGTTGCCGTTGCCCCGGCCGTCGCCGAGCACCAGCAGCGTCGAGCGGCGGGTGAACGCGCCGGAGTGGTCGGCGGCGAGCGTGGCGAACACCGCGCCGTAGTCGCTGGAGGCGTCCACGTCGATGACGTCGCCTCCGAAGACCAGGCCCAGCGCGTGCTCCAGCGGGTGCTCGTCGAACAGGTCGGTGATCTCGACGACGTCGTCCACGAACGCGAAGGTGCGCACCTGCGCGAAGAGGTCCTGCAGCGCGTGGACGACGTGCAGCGTGAACCGCGCCGTCGTCCGCACCGACAGGCTGACGTCGGCGACCACGACCAGCCGCGGCTTGTCCTCGGCCAGCCGGGTGGTGACCGGCCGGAACGGGACGCCGTCGTTCTTGAGGTTGCGCCGCATCGTGCGCGCGACGTCGACCCGGCCGCGCGGGGACTGCCGCTTCTTGTGGGTCAGCCCGCCGTGCAGGGAGGTGGCCAGCCGGCGCAGCGAGTCCTCGATCCGCGCCCGCTCGGCCTCGGTCACCTTCTCCACCGGCGCGCGGGCCGGTTCGCGCTCCTCGACGGCGAGGTCGGTCATCTCGGCGAGCTTCTGCAGGTGCGCGGCGAGCAGCTCGGGGAGGTCCTCGATCACCCCGGCGAGCTGCCGGCGCAGCACCTCGGCGACCTCCGGGTCCAGGTCGCCGACCGGGTCGGCCAGCCAGTCGCGCAGCGCCTGCTGCTGGGCCACCGAGAGCTCCAGGTCCAGCTGGGTGCCCCCGCCGCGTACCAGGTCGCCGGGCAGGCCGGGGTCGTGCAGCCGCGACACCTCCAGCTGCACCTGCTGCGCGTCGTCCGCCGGCCCGCCGCGGCTCTCCGACGACAGCACGATCTGCTGGGTCAGCGAGGCCAGGTCGACCTTGTTCGCCTCCTGGTGCAGGTTGTACTGCGCCGCGAGGTCCTCGGGCTTGAAGAACTCCTTGATGTCGACCGGCTTGCCGTGGCTGTGCCCCTCCTGCACGTCGGCGGCGGGGTCCGGCGACCAGGTCATCTTCTGCAGCTCGCCGGTGTCGGCCAGGTCGTCGTGGGCGTGCCCGTGCCCCTCGTCGGCGTCGACCACCGCCCGCAGGCCGAAGAAGCGGGCGAAGGTGTCGGCGAAGACCTCGGCGTCCCGGCGGTCCTTGAGCAGCGCCGCGCCGAGTGCGGCCTCCAGCGCGGCCCGGTCGCTCACCCCGACGGCGGCCGCGGCGGCGGAGGCGTCGATCGCCTCGGCCGTCGAGATCCGCATCCCGCGCAGTCGCAGCAGCCGGACGAACCGGTGCAGGGCGCTCTCCACGTTCGACCAGCCCTCGTCAGACCGGCCGCCGTCGCGTGCCGCCCCCGCGGTTGGGGGCGAACGAGCGGGCGCCCTGGCCGGCGCGGACCTGGCGCGGGGGAGCCGGCGTCCCGGACTCGGTCGGTGCCTGCTGGCCGTAGTAGTTCTTGTCGTGCCGGCCCGGGGCGTCCTTGGCCGCGCGCGCCCGGCGGCCGTCGTCCTCGTGGTCGTGGGTGTGCCCGCCGTGGGTGTGCGCCCCGTGCGAGTGGGTGTGCCCGTGCGCGTGGTCGTGCCCGTGCCCCGGGGACTCGGGCACCGTCGCGTTCGGGTCGACCAGTCGGGGCAGCGCCTCGCGGGAGCGCTGCACGTCGCGCTCGTACTTGGCGACGACGGAGACGGTGTCGCTGAGCACCCCGGCGTCCAGCTCGCTCACGCCCAGGACGGCGAGGGTGCGGGCCCAGTCGATCGTCTCGGAGATGCTCGGGGCCTTGCGCAGGTCCAGGCCGCGCAGCCCGCGGACGATCTCGACCAGCCGCTGCGCCGCCGCGTCGTCCAGGCCGGTGTCCTTCGACCGCAGGATCTCCAGCTCGCGGTCGGCGTCGGGGTATTCGAGGAACAGGTGCAGGCAGCGACGCTTGAGCGCCGCCGAGAGGTCGCGGGTGTTGTTCGAGGTCAGGACGACGTAGGGCGGCGCCTCGGCCACGAACGTGCCGATCTCGGGCACCGACACCTGGTACTCCGCGAGCATCTCCAGCAGTACCGCCTCCAGGGCCTCGTCGGCGCGGTCCACCTCGTCGACCAGCAGCACGACCGGCTCCGGCGAGCGCACCGCCTCCAGCAGCGGGCGCGGGGCGAGGAAGCGCTCGTTGAAGAACGCGCTGTCGGCGCCGGCGATCCGGTCGACGGCGTCCTCCAGCGTGGTGGTGTCCTCCAGCAGCTCGGCGGCCTTGTCCCGCAGGATCTGGGTGTAGAGCAGCTGCTTGCCGTAGTCCCACTCGTAGAGGGCCTTGGTCTCGTCCTGGCCCTCGTAGCACTGCAGGCGCAGCAGCCTGCGGCCGGTGGCGGCGGCCAGCGTCTTGGCCAGCTCGGTCTTGCCGACGCCGGCCGGGCCCTCCAGCAGCAGCGGCTTGGCCAGGCGGGACATCACGAAGGTCGTCGTCGCCAGCCGCCGGTCGGCGATGTAGCCGTGTTCGGCGAAGGCGCGGGCCACGTCCTCAGGGGAGTCGAACTCGGGGGAGGCGGAGCCGGAGGCGGGGACGGCGCCGGCGGGCACGGGCTGGACGGTCACGCAGGGCTCCTCATCAGGAGGGTGGGGCGGGGGAGCGGCCGGCTCACCCCGCCCCACCGGAGGTCGGATCAGCTGAGGAGGTCGTCCAGGTCGCCGTTCATGCAGTGCTCGACCACAGGGCGGACGGTCTCGAAGGTGCACTCCTTGGCGTTGCCCGGGGTGCAGGCGTCGCCGAGGACGTGGTTGGTGATGCGGTCGACGTCGGAGTCGTCGCCCTTGATCACCGCGGCGTTCTCGTAGAACTTCGTCGGGCCCTGGCCCAGCCGGTTCTTCGAGTAGCTGTCCTGGGTGACGTCGGTGAACTTCTCCGGGATGCCGACGTCGCGCAGCAGGCGGATCGCGGCGGCCAGCGCCGCGTCGGCGGCCTGGGGGGCGGTCATGCCGTGGGTGTCGACGCCCATGGCCTCGGCGATGTCGGCGAAGCGCTGGTACTGCGTGGGCATGTTGAACGCCCACACGCGGGGCAGCGCGACGGCGTTGTTCAGGCCGTGGTGGGTGTCGTAGAAGGCGCTCACCGCGTGGCTGATCGAGTGGATGATGCCGAGGCCGCCGGAGTTGAACGCCTGGGCGGCGATGTACTGCGCGTACATCATCCCCTCGCGGCCGGCGAGGTCCTGGCCGTTCCACACCGCCTGGCGCAGGTGCTCCGAGGTCAGCTTGATGGCGTACAGCGCGTTGCCGAGGGACGGCTGGAAGTTCAGCCGGGAGACGTAGGGCTCGCTGGCGTGCGCGAGGACGTCGAAGCCGCACTGGGCGGTGTAGTCGATGGGGCAGTCGTAGTAGAGCACCGGGTCGTCGATCGCCAGCGTCGTCACCGAGGTGTCGTCGAACGCCACGTACTTGTGCGGGTTGTCCGGGTCGGTCGTGGTGTCGGTGATGACGTAGGCCCAACTGGTCTCCGAGCCGGTGCCGGCCGTGGTGGAGACGGCGATGTGCGGCGGGTTCTTCGGGTTCTCGGACTGGTTGAAGCCCTCGAACTCGTTCACGCTGCGGCCGTCGTGGGCCACCGAGATGCGCGCGCCCTTGCAGGCGTCGTGGCTGGAGCCGCCGCCGATGGAGACGAAGCTGTCGCACTCGTTCTCCTGGTACAGCGCCACGGCGTCCATGACGTTGTAGTCCTTGGGGTTGGACTCGACCTTGTCGTAGACGACGACCTCGAGACCGTGGTACTTCATCGACTCGGCGATCTTGTGGACGACGTCCGTGCCGCGCAGGCCCGACGTCATGACCAGCGTCCGCCTGAAGCCCAGCTTGAGCGCCTCCGGACCGATGATCTCGTGCGCGCCGGGACCCATCAGGGCCCGCGGGAACGGGTGGAACTCCTTGATCGGGAAGGGCTTGAGGAGTTCTTCGACCTTCATGGCTGGGGTCCTTCCTGCCTGCCTGCCGGGAGCCGTCGGCGCGGACGGTATGAGCGGCGTCATACGTCGCGGCAGGGGTGGACAGGAGGAACCGGCCGTCCGGAGGAGCAGGTCGGCCCACCCGGCGAGGTGCACCTGCCCGACCGGGCAGTGAGGGACCCCGTCCGGTCGAGATCGCGCGATCTCGCACGCTCACAGGCCGCCATCCGTGCGAGATCACGCGATCTCGCCCAGGGACGGCGTCAGGCGGAGGTCGGCGTGCGCAGGCCGGGGAAGCCCCGCGCGAGCTGATCGAAGGCCGCGTGCAGGGCGGCGGCGAGCGTCGTCGTCCCGTCGGCCAGCCAGACCTCGAACGCCGTCGTCGCGGCCGCCCGGGTGCTGGTCGCGACCAGCCGGGGGAGCAGCGCCTCCGGGGACTGGCCGGTGCGGCGGGCGACGTGCTCGGCGACCACCCGGTCGATCTCGGCGTAGCGGACCTGCGAGTGGGCCTGCAGCGCCGGCTCGCCGAGGATGAGCGCCATCCGCTGCCGCAGGGTCGGCAGGTCCTCGTCGGCGTAGTCGTTGACCTCGACGTAGGCCGCGCAGATCGAGGCGAGCACCGGCTGGTCGTCGCGGGTGGCGGCCAGGAGCTCCTCCAGCCGGGCGACGTGCGCCTCGAACTCGCCCCAGACCGCGTCGGCCTTGGTGGCGAAGCAGCGGAAGAACGTGCGCCTGCTGATCCCCGCCGCGTCGGCGATCTCGTCGGCGGTGACCTGCTCGAAGCCGGTCCGCGTGAACAGCTCCAGGGCCGCCTGCTGGACGCGGGCGCGGGTGTCGCCGCGCACGTCCGGAGGCGCCTCGGTCACGGCCCCATCTTGCGTCACGGACACGCGGAGGACGGCGCGCCGCGTCGGCAGACCGGTGTTGCCGGTGGCACTCGGTGTCACTAACGTCCCCGCCACCCGTGTAACCCAGATCACAGGAGGCGCCGTGCCCGAGAACGACGACACCCAGGCCGTGAGCAGCCGGGAGGCGGCCCCCGCGGTCGAGGAGGCCCTGGTCGAGGAGTCCCTCGTCGAGGAGGTCTCGATCGACGGCATGTGCGGGGTGTACTGATCGACACCCCCGTCGCGGCGCCGGCCGAGCAGGTGCGCGAGGCCGGCGCCGCCCCTCCACCGGGCTCCGGCGCACCCGCGCCCGCCTCCACCGACTTCGACCCGTCGCTGCCCTGGCGGCGGGCCCGTTCCGTGGCGCTGCGCCCGGAGCCCTTCGGCGCGCTCGTCTACCACTTCGGGAACCGGAAGCTCTCCTTCCTGAAGTCGAAGACGCTGGTCGCCGTCGTCGAGACGCTGGCCGAGCACCCCAGCGCCGACGCCACCCTCGTCGCCTGCGGGGTCCCCGACGCGCAGCTGCCCGCCTACCGCCGGGCGCTGGCCGACCTCGCGCGGTCCCAGATGATCGAAGAAAGGACCTCGTCGCCCCCCGATGCTCGCCAGCTCGCGGCGGGCCCCTGCGACGAGGCCGACCCGGAGGCTCACCCATGACCGCCGTCCTGCCGTCCCGCCCCACCGGTGGGCGCCTCATCGACCAGTTCGAGTACGGGCTGGACGCGCCGATCTGCCTGACCTGGGAGCTCACGTACGCGTGCAACCTGGCGTGCGCGCACTGCCTGTCCTCGTCGGGACGGCGTGACCCGCGCGAGCTGTCCACCGGCGAGGCCGAGGCGGTGATCGACGAGCTGCAGCGGATGCAGGTGTTCTACGTCAACGTCGGCGGCGGCGAGCCGACCGTCCGGCCGGACTTCTGGCACCTGCTGGACTACGCCATCGGCCACGACGTCGGCGTCAAGTTCTCCACCAACGGCGTCAAGCTGGACAAGACCCGTGCCGCGCAGCTGGCCCGCACCGACTACGTCGACGTCCAGATCTCCCTCGACGGCGCGACCGCCGAGGTCAACGACCGGATCCGCGGCACCGGCTCGTACGCCACCGCCGTCCGCGCGCTGGAGAACCTGGCCGAGGCCGGGATGAAGGACGTCAAGGTCTCCGTCGTGGTCACGCGGGAGAACGCCGGGCAGCTGGACGAGTTCAAGGCGCTCACCGACCGCCACGGCGCGCAGCTGCGGATCACCCGGCTGCGCCCGTCCGGCCGCGGGGCCGACGTCTGGGACCAGCTGCACCCGACCCAGGCCCAGCAGCGCGAGCTCTACTCCTGGCTGCTGGCCAACGGCGACCGCGTGCTGACCGGTGACTCGTTCTTCCACCTGTCGGCCTACGGCGAGGCGCTGCCGGGCCTCAACCTCTGCGGCGCCGGGCGCGTGGTGTGCCTGATCGACCCGGTGGGCGACGTCTACGCCTGCCCGTTCGCCATCCACGAGCAGTTCCTCGCCGGCAACGTGCGCGGCGAGGGCGGCTTCCAGCGGGTGTGGCAGCAGTCGGACCTGTTCCAGGAGCTGCGCAGCCCGCAGACCGGCGGCGCCTGCACGAAGTGCGCCCACTTCGACGCCTGCCGCGGCGGCTGCATGGCGGCGAAGTTCTTCACCGGCCTGCCGCTGGACGGCCCCGACCCCGAGTGCGTGCAGGGCTACGGCGAGTCCGCGCTGGCCGCGCGCGACCTGGACCTGGTGAAGCCGAAGAGCCACCTCGACCACTCCCACACCGGCCCGGTCCGCGGCCAGCCCACGCTGCTGGGCATGCCCGCCATCCCGGCGAAGATCTGCGACGAGTCGCCGCTGGCCGGGCTCGCCCTGCGCTGAGGCTCCTCGAGCCGCTGGTCCTGGCGGGCCG
>DATIMX010000215.1:0-11151 GCA_035474935.1 Geodermatophilus sp.
ACCGAGTACGGGCTGGTGGCCGAGGAGTACGGCGGCGACACGATGTTCGTCGACGTCTCCGCGACCACCCGCCAGGGCATCGAGGACCTGCTGACCGCGATCCTGCTGACCGCCGACGCCTCGCTGGACCTGCGGGCCAACACCCAGATGGACCCGCAGGGCGTGGTCATCGAGGGCAAGCTGGACAAGGGCCGTGGCCCCGTCGCCACGGTGCTCGTCCAGCGCGGCACGCTGCGCCAGGGCGACTCGATCGTGGCCGGCGACGCCTACGGGCGGGTCCGGTCGCTGCTCGACGAGCACGGCAACAAGCTCAAGGAGGCGCTGCCCGCGCGTCCGGTGCAGGTCGTCGGTCTCACCTCCGTGCCCCGCGCCGGCGACACGTTCCTCGTCGTCGAGGAGGACCGGGTGGCCCGGCAGATCGCCGACCGCCGCCAGGCCCGCATCCGCAACGCGCAGAACGCATCGATGCGCAAGCGGATCAGCCTGGAGGACCTGGACGCGGCGCTCAAGGAGAACCGCCAGCTCAACCTGATCATCAAGGGCGACAACTCGGGCACCGTGGAGGCGCTCGAGGACGCGCTGATGAAGATCGAGGTGAGCGACGACGTCTCGCTGCGGGTCATCCACCGCGGGGTCGGGTCGATCACCAAGAGCGACATCGACCTGGCGCTGGCCGACGACGTCATCGTCCTGGGCTTCAACGTCCGGGCCGAGGGGCAGGCCACCGAGCTCGCCAACCGCGAGGGCATCGACGTCCGGTACTACTCGGTGATCTACCAGGCGATCGAGGAGATCGAGGCGGCCCTCAAGGGCATGCTCAAGCCGGAGTACGAGGAGGTCGGGCTCGGCACGGCGGAGGTCCGCGAGGTCTTCCGGGTGCCGCGGATCGGCAACGTGGCGGGCTCCATCGTCCGTAGCGGGACGATCACCCGGAACTCCAAGGCCCGGTTGGTCCGCGACGGCGTGGTCGTCGCCGACAACCTCACGGTCGAGTCGCTGCGCCGGTTCAAGGACGACGTGACCGAGGTCCGCGAGGGCTACGAGTGCGGTATCGGTCTCGGGTCGTTCAACGACATCAAGGTCGAGGACGTCATCGAGACCTTCGAGATGCGCGAGAAGCCGCGCGAGTAGTCCGGGACGGCCGCGGCCGGGGGTGTCCCCGGCCGCGGCCGCGCGACCTGAGCAGACGAAGGACCCCGAGAAGGACCCCGTCCTCCCCACCGCTCGCGAGCTCGCGGCGGTTCCCAGGACGGGGCCGCCCGAGCCCGCGCAGGCTCGGGGCGGGGCCGGGACGGAGCCGAGTGTTCACCGGGTCGCTGACCGCGGACCTGCTGCTGGGGGACGTCCACTCGCTCAAGGGCAAGCGCGCCGTGGTCCGGCCGATCGTGGCCGAGCTGCGGCGCCGCTACGCCGTGGCCGCCGCAGAGGTCGGTGACCAGGACCTGCACCGCCGCGTGCAGGTCGGGGTGGCCACGGTGGCCGGGGACGCCGCCCAGGTGAGCGACGTCCTCGACGCCTGCGAGCGGTTGCTGGCCGAGCGGCCGGAGGTGACGCTGCTCTCGACGCACCGGCAGCTGTTCAGCGACACCGACTGTTGAAGGACCCCGTCCTCCCCACCCTTCGCACTCTCAGGGTGGGACCCGGGACGGGGCCGCCCGCGGCCGAGTCCCGGCCGCTTCGTACCACCCCGCCCCGGCGCATCGGGGCGCCCAGCACCAGGAGGTCCGATGGCCGACCCGGCCCGCGCCCGCAAGCTCGCGGTGCGCATCCGCCAGATCGTCTCCGCCGCGATCGAGACGCAGATCAAGGACCCGCGGCTCGGCATGGTGACCGTCACCGACGCCCGGGTGACCAGCGACCTGCGTGAGGCGACGGTCTTCTACACCGTCTACGGCGACGCGACGGAGGTCGAGGACTCCGCCAGGGCCCTCACGTCGGCCACCGGCGTGCTGCGCTCGACCGTCGGCAGGCAGACGGGCATCAAGTTCGTGCCCACGCTCACCTTCGTCGCCGACCACGTGCCCGACACCGCGCGCGAGCTGGACGAGGCGCTCGAGCGGGTGCGGCACGCCGACGCCGAGCTCGCCCGCATCCGCGTCGGCGCGACGTACGCCGGTGACGCAGATCCGTACCGCCGTCCCCCCGAGGACGACGACGAGGGAGACTCCGCCGAGGACCGGACGGACGGCGGGACTGCCGATGACACCGCCGACGAGCCCATCCACAGCAGGAGCGTGTCATGAGCGAGAACGACCCGGACCCGAACCTGCCGGACGAGGGACAGGGCCGCTCCGAGCTGGGCGGCCGTCCCGAGCCGGACGCCGGCGACCCCACCCGGGGCGGCAAGCGGGGCGAGATCGGCGAGGCGCCGAGCATCACCTCCGACGAGCCCGACGACGGGGAGGGCTACCCGGTCGGCGGCGGGCTGGTGACCGAGGAGGAGAACGCGCCCCCGGCCGCCGACCCCGGCCCGGCGTCGTGACGGTCTCCCTCCCGCGCGGCACGGACCTGACCGACCGGGCTGCTGCCGTCCTCGCCGAGGCGGCCGCGGCCCGGGCCACCGTCGTCCTCTCCGGGCACGTGCAGCCCGACGCCGACGCCCTCGGCAGCACGCTGGCCCTCGCCGAGGGCCTGCGGCGTCGCGGCGCCCGGGTGCTGGCCACGTTCCCCGCCCCGTTCACGCTGCCGGCGTCGCTGGCCTGGCTGCCCGGGGCCGAGGGGCTGGTGCCCTCCTCGGCGGTGCCGGCGTCGCCCGACCTGTTCGTCAGCCTCGACGCCGCCTCGCCGGGCCGGCTCGGTGAGCTGGCCGCCCTGCTGGACGGCGCGGCCACCTCCGTGGTCGTCGACCACCACGCGAGCAACCCGGGCTTCGGCGACGTCCGCGTCGTCGACCCGGCCGCACCGGCGACCGTCGTCCTCGTCGCCGACCTGCTCGACGGTCTGGGCGTGACCCTCGACGAGCGGCTGGCCACCTGCCTGTACGCCGGGCTCACCGCCGACACCGGCTCCTTCCGGTTCGGCAACACCCGCCCCGACACCCACCACCTCGCCGCCCGGCTGCTGGCGACCGGCATCGACCACGCCGCCATCAGCCAGCGGCTGTTCGACACCGCCCCGTTCGGCTGGCTGGGGCTGCTCTCGGTCGTCGCCGGCCGCGCCGTGCTGGAGGCCGAGGTCGGCGCGGGCCTGGTGTGGACCTGGTCGAGCACGGCCGAGGCCGCCGAGCACGGCCTGCCCGGCGAGCAGCTCGAGGCGCTGGTGGACGTCGTCCGCTGCACCCAGGAGGCCGACGTCGCCTGCGTGCTCAAGGGCCAGGACGACGGCTCGTGGTCGGTGTCGCTGCGCTCCCGCGGCGCCACGGACGTCGCCCGCGTCGCCATGGCGCTGGGCGGTGGCGGCCACCGCGCGGCGGCGGGCTTCACCTCGCACGACGACCGCGAGGCCACCGTGCGCGCGATCCGGACCGCGCTCCGCGAGGGATGACCCGGTCATGACACCGCGGTCCTCCGGACCGCACCGCGATGACACCGCGGCCCTCCGGACCGCACCGCGGCCAACTACCGTCCCCCTGTCGCGTTGAGCCCGTCCCGGCCGTCGCGTCGGGAGGCCTCCGGCCCCCGCGCCTCGACGACCGCGACCCAGCGGGAGGTCACCTGAGGAGTCCATCGGTACTCGGGTTGGCTCTTCCTGCGTTGGTCGTGCTGGCCGCGGAGCCGCTGTACCTGCTGGTCGACACCGCCGTCGTCGGGAACCTGGGCACGGTCGCGCTGGGCGGGCTCGCCGTCGGTGGCGGGCTGCTGGCGTGGGCCGCCGCGCTGCTGAACTTCCTCGCCTACGGCACCACCGCCCGCGCCGCCCGCCGTGCCGGTGCCGGCGACCGGGTGGGCGCGGTCGCCGAGGGCGTGCAGGCCACCTGGCTGGCGCTCGCGCTCGGCCTGGCGGTGCTCGTGCTGTTCCAGCTGCTCGCCGGCCCGCTCACCCGGCTGCTCGCCGGCAGCGAGGGACCGGTGGCCGCAGCGGGGGAGAGCTGGCTGCGCGTGGCCTCCCTCGGCGCGCCGCTGCTGCTGGTCTCCCTGGCCGGCAACGGCTGGCTCCGGGGGGTGCAGGAGCTGCGCCGCCCCATGCGCCACGTCCTGGTGGGGAGCCTCGCCAGCCTGGTGCTCTGCCCCCTGCTCGTGCACCCCGCGGGGCTCGGACTGGTCGGCTCGGCGATCGCCAACGTTGCCGGGCAGGCGCTCACCGCCACCCTCTTCGTCCGCTCGCTGCTGCGCGAGGGTGTCCCCTGGCGGCCCCGCCTCACGGCGCTGCGGGCACAGCTGGTCATCGGCCGCGACCTGTTGCTGCGGGCCGCCGTCCTGCAGGTGTCCTTCCTCGTGGCGACCGGCGTGGTCGCCCGCGCCGGAACCGCCGAACTCGGTGCGCACCAGATCGCCATCCAGCTGTTCTTCTTCCTCGCCCTGGTGCTCGACGCCTACGCCATCGCCGCGCAGACCCTGGTCGGCCAGGCCCTCGGCGCGGCCCGTCCGGACGCCGCCCGCGCGACCGCGCGACGGGTCACCCTCTGGGGCCTGGGCACCGGCGTGGGGGTCGCGGCCGCGCTGCTGGCGCTGCGGCCGGTGGTGCTGCCGCTGTTCACCGACGACCCCGCGGTCGTGGCGCAGGCGACCGTGGCCTGGTGGTTCCTCGCCGCGATGCAGCCGCTGGCCGGTGTCGTGTTCGCCCTGGACGGCGTGCTGATGGGCGCCGGCGACGTCGGCTACCTGCGCACGGTGACCATCGGAGCGGCCCTCGTCGGCTTCGTCCCGCTGTCGCTGCTCGCCGTCCCCCTGGGCTGGGGGCTGGCCGGCGTGTGGACCGGCCTGACCCTGTTCATCGCGCTCCGGCTGGTCGGCGTGCTCGCCCGGGTGGCGGGGGATCGCTGGCTGCAGGCGCCTGAGACGGTGACGGCGTGAGCAGACGCAAGGACGCCGACGTCCCCCCGGGCCTGCTGCTGGTCGACAAGCCCGGCGGCATGACCTCACACGACGTCGTGGCCCGGGCCCGGCGGGTGCTCTCGGTGCGCCGGGTCGGGCACGCCGGCACCCTCGACCCGATGGCCACCGGCCTGCTGGTCCTCGGCGTCGGGACGGCGACCCGGCTGCTCGGGTACGTCGGCGGGCACGACAAGACGTACGAGGCGACCATCCGGCTCGGCCAGACCACCGTCACCGACGACCGCGAGGGCGAGGTCCTCGCCACCACCCCGGCCGGGCACCTGGACGACGACGCCGTCACCGGCGCCCTGGCCGCGCAGACCGGCCCGCTGCTGCAGGTGCCCTCGTCGGTGAGCGCGGTGAAGGTCGCCGGCCGCCGCTCCTACGACCGGGTGCGCGCCGGCGAGGAGGTCGTGCTCGAACCGCGGGCGGTGACCGTCCACCGGCTCGACGTCCACCGTGTCACCCGCCCCACCGCGGACCTGGTGGACGTGGACGTGACCGTCTCCTGCACCGCCGGCACCTACGTCCGTGCCATCGCCCGCGACGCCGGCGCCGCGCTCGGCGTGGGCGGGCACCTCACCGCGCTGCGCCGCACCGCCTCCGGCCCCTTCACGGTGGCCGGGGCGGCGCCGGTCGAGGAGGCCGGGCAGGCCCTGGCAGCCGGCGGGGGAGCGGGGGTGCTCGGTCTCACCGACGCCGCCCGCGCCGTCTTCCCGGTGCGCACGCTGACCGACGAGGAGTCGCGCGCCCTCGGGTACGGGCAGCGGATCCCGGCCACCGGCACCCCCGGCCTGCACGCCGCGGTGGACGGCGCGGACCGGCTGGTCGCCCTGGTCGAGGACGCCGGCGCCACCGCCCGCGTCGCGGTGGGCTTCCCGCCCGGCTGAGAGACAACCCCCGCAAGGGGCCGCGGTGGCCCTCCTGCAGGGTCCCGCCGCGAGCTTGCGAGTGGCGGGGGGCAGGAGGGTCCTCTTTCAGCCGCGCGCCACCCGGCCGATGAGCGAGTCGTCGAGGTGCGCCAGCAGGTCGGCCGGGTCGTCGTAGACCTCGTCGGCACCGGCGTCCTCCAGCTCGGCCCGGGAGATGCCGCCGCAGGTCAGCGCGATGCACGGCAGGCCGGCGTCCCGCGCCGAGCGCACGTCCCAGACCGTGTCGCCGACCGCGACGGTGCGCGCGGCGTCCAGGCCGTTGTCGGTGACGGCGGTCTGCAGCAGGTCCGGCGCGGGCTTGGCCGACTCCACGTCGGCCGACGTCGTGGCCCCGTCGACGACGTCCTCGCCACCGATCGCCGGCACCATCCACTCCAGGTCGGACTCCATGCCGCTGGTCGCCAGCACCACGGCCAGGTCCCGCTCGCGGCACGCCGCGAGCAGCCGGTCCACGCGGGGGAAGGGGACGACCAGCTCCCGCAGCGGCTCGTAGCGCCGTCCCTTGGCCTCGACGACCTGCTCGGTGTCGGGAGCGTCGTCCCCCAGCAGGTGGGTGACCAGCTCGGCGCTGCCGATGCCGATGGCGCGGTGGCAGTCGGCCATCGAGACCTCGGGGTGCCCGGTGTCGCGGAAGGCCTGCCACCAGGCGAGGACCTGCAGGTAGTTGGTGTCCAGCAGCGTGCCGTCGACGTCGAGGAGGACGCCGGGCCGCGGCGCCGGTGCGGCAGCGGTCATCGCGCCATCGTCACCCGGGGCCGACCGGCCCGCAGGGTCGCGGGATTGACCGGCCGCCCCGCCGGGAAGGGGGCGTCCATGAGCGTCGTCAAGATCAACGCGATCACCGTGCCCAAGGACAAGCAGGAGCGCTTCGAGGAGCGCTTCAAGGGCCGCGCCGGTGCCGTCGAGAGCACCCCCGGCTTCGAGTGGTTCGAGCTGCTGCGCCCCCTGGAGGGCACCGACCAGTACCTCGTCTACACGCGGTGGGAGAGCGAGGAGGCATACCGGGCGTGGGAGTCCGGCCAGGACTTCGCCCGCGCCCACGAGGGCGGCGGGTCCGAGCTCGCACCGGCAGCCAGCAACTCCACCCACCTGTGGTCCTACGAGGTGATCGAGAGCGCGGCACCCGACCGGCCCTGACCGCCCACAGCGGCCCTCGCCGGTGTGCTCGGGAGCGGAGCTAGGGTGAGCGGGCGGTCCGGCAGCCGCCGGACCGCCCCTCGGATCCGCGCACGCCGCAGGTGGGAGCCATGACCGACACGCTCGCCGACAGCCGTACCACTTCCCGGGTGTTCACCGAGGGCGTGCCGGTGGTCGTGGAGGACGTGCGGCGCCGCCCCGCCGCGGAGCGCGACGCACTGCTCGCCGACCCGGGCTTCGGCCGCTACTTCACCGACTCGATGTTCGTGGCGCGCTACCGCGCCGGCGAGGGCTGGTACGACGCCCGGCTGACCTCCTACGCGCCACTGCAGGTGGACCCGGCCACCGCCGCTCTGCACTACGCGCAGTCGATCTTCGAGGGGCTCAAGGCCTACGCCCAGCCCGACGGCAGCGTCGCCACCTTCCGGCCCGAGGCGAACGCCGCCCGCTTCGTCCGCGGCGCCAAGCGGCTGGCCATGCCGCCGGTGCCCGAGGAGGCCTTCCTCGCCGCCGTCGACGCCCTCGTCGACGCCGACCGCGACTGGGTGCCCACCGGCCCCGACCAGACCCTCTACCTGCGCCCCTTCCAGCTCGCGACCGAGCCGTTCCTCGGCGTCCGCCCGGCGCACGAGTACCTGTTCCTGGTGATCGCGAGCCCGGCCGGCGCCTACTTCCCCCGCGGCGTCCACCCGGTCTCGGTGTACCTGTCGGAGGACTACATCCGGGCCGCGCCGGGCGGCACCGGCGACGTCAAGTGCGCCGGCAACTACGCGGCCAGCCTGCTGGCCCAGGAGCAGGCCATCGACGCCGGCTGCGACCAGGTCGTCTGGCTCGACGCGGTGGAGAAGCGCTACGTCGAGGAGATGGGCGGGATGAACCTGTTCTTCGTCCTCGGCGACGGGGACGACGCCGAGCTGGTCACCCCCGAGCTCACCGGCACCCTGCTGCCCGGCATCACCCGCGACTCGCTGATCACCGTCGCCCGGGAGATGGGCCACCGGGTCACCGAGCGGCGGTTCAGCGTGGAGGAGTGGCGCTCCGGCGTCGCCGACGGCACGGTCACCGAGACCTTCGCCTGCGGCACCGCCGCGGTCATCACCCCGGTCGGCGAGGTCAAGGCGCGCACCGGTGACTTCACCGTCGGCAACGGGGAGCCCGGGCCGCTGACCATGCGGCTGCGCGAGCACCTGCTCGACATCCAGCACGGCCGGGTGCCCGACACCCACGGCTGGCTGCACCGGGTCGCCTGAGCGGCCCGGACGCATCGACGTGCGCCGGTGGCGGGGGCTCGAGGCGACCCCCGGGGACCTGGGACGCACGGTGGTCACCGTCGGCATGTACGACGGCGTCCACCGTGGTCACCAGCAGCTGATCGGCACGGCCGTGGCGCGGGCCCGCGCGCTGGGCCGGCCCTGCCTGCTGCTCACCTTCGACCCGCACCCCTCCGAGGTGGTGCGGCCGGGGTCGCACCCGGCCATCCTCACCTCGCTGGACCGCAAGGCCGAGCTGGTCGCCGAGCTGGGCGTGGACGAGATGTGCGTCCTGCCGTTCACCCCGGAGTTCATGCGGCTCTCGCCCGGGACGTTCACCCACACCGTGCTGGTGGAGCACCTGCACGCCGCCTCGGTGGTCGTGGGGGAGAACTTCACCTACGGCCACCGGGCGGCCGGCAACGTCACGACGCTCGCGGAGGAGGGGCGGCGCTTCGGCTTCACCGTGGAGCCGGTCCCGCTGGCCGGCGAGTCCTCGGCGGACGGCGAGATCACCCTCTCCTCGACCTACGTCCGGGCCTGCGTCGCGGCCGGGGACATGGTGTCGGCGGCGCGGGCGCTGGGCCGGCCGCACCGCATCGAGGGCGTCGTCGTCCGCGGGGACCGGCGTGGCCGCGAGCTGGGCTACCCGACGGCGAACGTGGAGTCCCCGCCGTTCACCGCGATCCCCGCGGACGGCGTCTACGCCGGCGCTCTGGTGATCCTCGACCCGCGCACCGGGGCCAGCGTGGGCACCTCGCCGGCGGCGATCTCGGTGGGCACGAACCCCACGTTCCAGGGCAGCAGGCGCACGGTCGAGGCGTACCTGCTGGACTTCGACGGCGACCTGTACGGCGAGCACGTCGGGGTGGAGTTCGTGCAGCGGCTGCGCCCGATGGCCGCGTTCTCCGGCGTCGACGAGCTGGTCGCCCAGATGGACCGCGACGTCGCCCGGACCCGCGAGGTCATGGGGGTGGGGCCGCGATGACCCCGTCGGCCTGTTCGCCCCCTGTCCTCAGCCGCCACGGTCGGTCGTCCCGCCCCCGCTGGTAGCCTGATCGATGGTCGGGGCGACCCGACCTGTGTGCAGCCTGCCTCCGTGACACAGACCGGGGGCCACACGTGACCTGCCTCCGGAGGCGATCCATGGCGCTCGACAGCGCGACGAAGCAGCAGATCATGACCGAGTACGCCACGGTCGAGAAGGACACCGGTTCGCCCGAGGTGCAGGTCGCGATGCTGACCCGCCGGATCAGCGACCTGACCGAGCACCTCAAGCAGCACAAGCACGACCACCACAGCCGGCGGGGGCTGCTCCTGCTGGTCGGTCGTCGTCGCCGGCTGCTGAACTACCTGGCCAAGACCGACATCAACCGGTACCGGTCGCTCATCGAGCGGCTCGGCCTGCGCCGGTGAACCAGAGGGGATCGTCCCGGCCGGGACGGTCCCCTCTCTCGTGCGGCACCCGCCGCACGAACCCAGGCAGCGCGCCGGAGGCCCGACGCTGGTCGGTCCTCGGTAGTGGCCCCCGGGCATGCCCCTCCACGCGAGGGGGAACGTCTCCCGTGGGCTTCGATCGAAGACCGGTCACCCGGGCGCAGTTCGGCGCAGACGCCACAAGAGGACGTCGCCGCATGCGACGTAGGAAGAGGACACCGTGTCCGCACCCACCACCCAGAACAGCACCGTTGCCGCGGAGTTCGACCCCGAGGACGGGGTCACCACCGCCACCGCGGTCATCGACAACGGCAGCTTCGGCAGCCGCACCATCACCTTCGAGACCGGTCGGCTGGCCAAGCAGGCCGCCGGCTCGGTCGTCGTCAGCATGGGCGACACGATGCTGCTGTCGGCCACCACGGCCGGCCGCCAGCCCAAGGAGCACTTCGACTTCTTCCCGCTGACGGTGGACGTCGAGGAGCGGATGTACGCCGCCGGGCGCATCCCCGGCTCGTTCTTCCGCCGGGAGGGCCGTCCCTCCGAGGACGCGATCCTCACCTGCCGGCTCATCGACCGCCCGCTGCGCCCGACCTTCGCCAAGGGCCTGCGCAACGAGGTGCAGGTGGTCATCACCGTGCTGTCGCTGGACCCCGACCACCTCTACGACGTGCTGGCCATCAACGGCGCCTCGGCGTCGACCCAGCTCTCGGGCCTGCCGTTCTCCGGCCCGGTCGGCGGCACCCGCGTCGCGCTCGTCAACGGCCAGTGGGTCGGCTTCCCGACCCACGCCGAGCTCGAGGACGCCGTCTTCGACATGGTCGTGGCCGGCCGCGTCCTCCCCGACGGCGACGTCGCGATCATGATGGTCGAGGCCGAGGCGACCGAGAAGACGATCCAGCTGGTCGCCGGCGGCGCCACCGCCCCGACCGAGGAGGTCGTCGCCCAGGGCCTCGAGGCCGCCAAGCCCTTCATCAAGGCGCTGTGCGACGCGCAGTCGGCGCTGGCCGAGAAGGCCGCCAAGCCGGTCGCGGACTTCCCGCGCTTCCTCGACTACCAGGACGACGTCTACGCCGCCGTGGAGTCCGCCGCCCTGGACCGGCTCACCGAGGCGCAGTCGATCGCGGGCAAGCAGGAGCGCAACGACGCCACCGACGCGCTCAAGGACGAGGTCGTCGCCTCGCTGGCCGAGCAGTTCGCCGGCCGCGAGAAGGAGGTCTCCGCAGCCTTCCGCGCGGTGACCAAGAAGGTCGTCCGGCAGCGGATCCTGCGGGACAAGGTCCGCATCGACGGCCGTGGCCTCACCGACATCCGCCCGCTCTCGGCCGAGGTCGAGGTCATCCCGCGGGTGCACGGCTCGGCGCTGTTCGAGCGCGGTGAGACCCAGATCCTCGGCGTCACCACGCTGAACATGCTCCGCATGGA
>DATIMX010000216.1:0-8077 GCA_035474935.1 Geodermatophilus sp.
GGGTGCGGTGACTACGTCATCCTCAACGCGGTCCAGAGCTTCCTGCCCAGCCTCGGCATCGCCCGCGAGGACATGGTCATCGTCTCGGGCATCGGCTGCTCCTCGCGCTTCCCGTACTACATGAACACCTACGGGATGCACTCGATCCACGGCCGCGCGCCGGCCATCGCGACCGGCCTGGCGGCGTCCCGCCCGGACCTGTCGGTGTGGGTCGTGACCGGGGACGGCGACGCGCTGTCCATCGGCGGCAACCACCTGATCCACACGCTGCGCCGCAACGTGAACCTGAAGATCCTGCTGTTCAACAACCGGATCTACGGGCTCACCAAGGGCCAGTACTCGCCCACCAGCGAGGTCGGCAAGGTCACCAAGTCCACCCCGATGGGCTCGCTGGACCACCCGTTCAACCCGGTGTCGCTGGCGCTGGGCGCCGACGCCACCTTCGTCGGGCGGGCCATGGACTCCGACCGCAAGGGCCTCACCGAGGTGCTGCGGCAGGCCGCCGAGCACAAGGGCACCGCGCTCGTCGAGATCTACCAGAACTGCAACATCTTCAACGACGGCGCGTTCGACCTGCTCAAGGACCCGACCACCGGCGTGCAGTGGTCGATCCCGCTGGAGCACGGCAAGCCGCTGGTGTTCGGTCCGGACGGCGCCTCGTGCGTGGTCCGCAGCGAGTTCGGCGGCCTACGGATCGCCGAGACCGCCCAGGTGGACGCCGACGACATCGTGGTGCACGACGCCACCCGTCAGGACCCGTCGTACGCCTTCGCGCTGTCGCGGCTGTCCAGCCAGGACCTCCGCTACACCCCGATGGGCGTCTTCCGGTCGGTCGAGAAGCCGACCTACGACCGGATGATGGCCGACCAGGTCGAGGAGGCCCGCACCTCCTCGCCGGCGGACCTGGGCGCGCTGCTGAGCGGCAGCGACACCTGGACCGTGCAATAGCACTGTCGTTCTACCGGACGACACCGCGGCCACGTGCCGTCCCGGCGTGCGCTGAGCCGTTGCCGCTCCTCCTCGGACCCTCCGGGCCCCCTCGTCGAAGCGCCTCGCAGGGCGGCCCCCGTCCCGTAGCCCGTGCAGAGTCACGACCGGCCCGTCTCCTCTCGGAGACGGGCCGGTCGTCGTCTCAGCCCAGCACGTCCCGGAGCGCCCCGGTGAGCACCGGCAGGGCGCGGCCCAGGTCGGTGCGGGTCGGCGCGGCGAACCCCACGACCAGGCCGGCCGCGTGCGGACCGGGCCTCGTCCAGTGCCGCCCGAGTCCGTCCACCGCGACGCCCCGCTCGGCCGTCGCGGCGACGACCGCCTCCTCGACCCCCAGGTCGGGCAGCGGCACGAGCACGTGCGCGCCGGCCGGGTCACCCTCGGCCTCCACCCCACCGGCGGCCACCGCCGCCAGCACCTGCTCGCGGCGGGCCGCGAGCTCGCGCCGGAGCCGGCGCAGGTGCCGGGCGAGGTCCCCGCTCGCGGCCAGGGCGGCGAACACCCGCTGCCCCGCCCGTGCGGGCCGGGTGCCGGTCGCCGTCCGCCGCGTGACCAGCGCGGCGCGCAGCTCCGGCGGGGCGACCAGCCAGCCCACCCCCAGCGTCGGGCTGACGATCTTGCTGCTCGTGCCGAGGTGCACCGTGACGTCCGGGCCGAGCGCACCCAGCAGCGGCAGCGGCGCGACGTCGTAGCGCAGCTCGCCGTCGTAGTCGTCCTCCAGCACCCACCAGCCCTCCGCGCGGGCACGGGCGACGAGGGCGAGCCTGCGGGCCGCGGACAGCCGGCGTCCGAGCGGGTACTGGTGCGCGGGCGTGCAGTACACCGCCGCGAGGCCGGGGGGCACCGCCTCGACCACCAGGCCGTCGCGGTCCACCGGCAGGGGCACCACCGTTGCGCCGGCGTCCCGGAGCGCGCCGACCACGCGCTGGTAGCCGGGGTCCTCGACGCCCACCCGGCTACCGGCCGGCAGCAGCCGGGCCAGCTCCGCGACCGCGGCCGAGGTCCCCGCCGTGGCGAGCACGTCGCCCGGCGCAGCGGCCAGGCCACGGTGGCGGAGCAGGTGCTCGGTCACCGCCCGCTGGAAGCCCAGGTCCGCGGCCGGCTCGGGGCCGACGTCGGGGGCGAGGTCCCCGGCCGCCCGCCACGCACGCCGCCAGGCCGCGCGGTCCAGGACCTCCAGGCAGGGCGTGCCGGCCCGCAGGTCGATCGGCGGCGGCGTGCTCCGAGGAGCCGGCCGTGGCGCGGGGGATCGTGCCGGGATCCCGGTCGCCGTACCGACGACGAAGGTGCCGACACCGCGGCGCCCGTCCGCCCACCCCTCGGCCAGCAGCTGGTCGTAGGCGGCGGCGGTGACGGTGCGGCTGACCCGGAGGGCGACGGCGAGCTCGCGCGTGGAGGGCAGCCGGTCGCCCGGGCGGAGGATGCCGTCCACCGTCGCCGTCCGCAGCGCGTCGGCCAGCTGGACCGACAGCGGCGTCCCGGACGCCCGGTCGAGGACCAGCGGTGGCACGTCGACCACGCCGCACCTCCTCCTTCGCGGTGGCCTCCCGGAATGGCAGCGTATTGGCCCTGGGAGGAGGCCACGCGGGCGGGCACGGTGGTCGCATGGACACCGCACCGCCGCTCTCCCCCACGCCCCGCAGCACCATCCGCCGAGGAGCGACGCGCGCCCGGACCGACCGCACGGAGCTGTACGCGGTGCTGGACGCCGGACTGGTGGGGCACCTGGGCGTCGTGCTGGACGGCTCGCCGGTGGTGCTGCCGACCGGCTACGGACGGCGGGGCGACACCCTGTACCTGCACGGCTCCACCGGCGCAGCGACGCTGCGGGCGGCGGCCGCGGGCGCGCCGGTCTGCCTCACGGTCACCCACGTGGACGGCGTCGTCTACGCCCGCTCGGCCTTCCACCACTCCCTGAACTACCGCTGCGCCGTCGTGCACGGGATGGCCCGGCCGGTGACCGACCCGGAGGAGCACCTGCTCGGCCTGGAGGCGCTCACCGAGCACCTGGCCCCGGGCTCCTGGGCGGCCACCCGCCGGCCCGACCGCAAGGAGCTCGCCGCCACCGCGCTGCTCGCCCTGGACCTGACCGAGGCCAGCGTCAAGATGCGCACCGGCCCACCGGGGGACGACGAGCGGGACCTGTCCGCGCCGGTGTGGGCGGGTGTCCTCCCGCTGCGCACCGTGGTCGGCGAGCCCGAGCCCTGCCCGGTGCTGCCGCCGGACACGCCCGTCCCCGAGCGGATCCGGCAGCGGATGTCGGGGGCGGCTAGCGCGGGGTGACCCGCAGCAACTGGTCCTCGTCGTCGCCGTTGTCGGTGGTGACGTACAGGGCACCGTCCCGGCCCTGCTGCACGGTGCGGATGCGGCCGTACGTGCCCTCCAGCTCCGGCAGCCGGAACTGCTCGAGCAGGGTGCCGTCGTCGGCCACGCGCAGGGCCAGCACCCCCTGGTCCCTCAGCACCCCGAGCAGCAGCAGCCCCTCGTAGCCCTGCCACTGCTCGCCCGCGAGGAAGGTGGCGCCCGAGGAGGCGATGGTGGGGTCGCCGGACGCCCAGGTGGCCGGCATCGCGTCGGGCAGGGAGAGGTCGGTCATCGGCACGAACTCGCCGTAGCCGGGGCCCTGAGGTGCGAAGCCGCCGTTGCCGCCGGGGCGCAGCAGGGTCACCTCGTCGTCCCGGCGGGGGCCGTGCTCGGCGGCGTACACCTGCCCGGAGCCGGGCCGGACGGCGAGGCCCTGCACGTTGCGGTGGCCGTAGGTCCACACCCGCGGGTCGGCGTCCGGACGCCCCACGAACGGGTTGCCCGCGGCCGCCCCGCCGGTGACCGGGTCGACCCGCAGCACCTTGCCCGCGAGAGTGCCGGGGTCCTGGGCGTTGGTGGCGACGGCGTTGTCACCGGTGCCCACGAGCAGGGCGCCGGTGTCGTCGAAGCGCAGCCGGCAGCCGCCGTGCCGGCCCCGGCGCTCGTTGACCGGGATGTCGTCGATGAGCGGGTCGTCGACGCGGGTCGCCGTCGTCCAGCCCGGGTCGACCGTCCAGGCGGTCACCTGGATCTCCGCGCCGCCGTCCTCCTCGATGCCCTGGCAGGTGTAGAAGCGGCGGTCCCGCGCGAAGCCCGGGTCCAGCACCAGGCCCATCAGCCCGGTCTCACCGGTGGCGAACAGGTCGCCGAAGTCGGCCGCCAGCTCGCGCACCGTCCCGTCGGGCAGCACCGCGGTCAGGCCGCCGGAGCGCTCGTCGAGCAGCAGGGTGCCGTCGGGTGCCTGGGCGACGTCCCAGGGGTGGTCCAGCCCCTCGGCGACGACCGCCACGTCGAGGGCGGGGGCCGGCTCGGGCGTCGCGGGCGCCGGCGGGGACGTCGTCGGCGGGGACGTCGTGGCGGCCGGCATGCTCCCCTCGGCGGGTGCCGCGGCCTCGGGCCCCTCGTCGGCCGTCGCGGAGCACGCGGACAGCAGCAGGACCCCGGTGATCAGCCCGGTCAGGGAAGGGCGCACCTCTCCACTCTCCGCCCGCGGGTCAACCGGGGCGCACGGACCGCTGGTCCAGGCCGCGTCCGGGACCGGGTCAGGTGACCGGGTGCCGCCTCAGGCCCGCGGCACGACGCGCAGGAGCCGGTCGGCGTCCGCGCCGTTGTCGGTGGTGACGTACAGGGCACCGTCCCCACCCTGCTGGACGGTGCGGATGCGGCCGAAGACTCCTTCCAGCTCGGGCAGCCGGAACTGCCCGAGCAGCGTCCCGTCGTCGGCCAGCCGCAGCGCGAGCACGCCCCGTCCCTTGAGGACGCCGAGGAGCAGCAGCCCGTCATAGTCACCCCATCGCTGCCCCGCGAGGAAGGTCGATCCGCTGGTGGCGATCGTCGGATCGCCCGAGGCCCAACTGGGCAGCATCACGTGGGGCAGCCGCGGGTCGGTCATCGGCACGCTCTCGTCGTAGCCGCCGTTGCCGACCGGGTTCCAACCACCGTTGCCCCCGGGGCGCAGCAGGGTGACCTCGTCGTCGCGGAACGAGCCGTGCTCGGTGGCGTAGACCTGCCCGGAGCCCGGCCGCACGGCCAGCCCCTGCACGTTGCGGTGCCCGTAGGTCCACAGGTGGGCGTCGGCACCGGAGCGGCCGGTGAACGGGTTGCCGGGGGCGGGCCCGCCGGTCGCCGCGTCGATCCGCAGCACCTTGCCGGCGAGGGTGCCCAGGTCCTGCGGAGTGGTCCCCACCGTGATGTCCCCGGTGCCGACGAGCAGCGCGCCGGTCGGGTCGAAGCGCAGCCGGCAACCGCTGTGCGAGCCGATCTGCGCGTTGACCGGGATGCCGTCGAGCAGGGGATCGGCGACCCGGATGGCCGTGCGCCACTCGTCGTCCACGGCCCAGGCGATCACCTCGACGTCGGCCGAGTCGCCGTCGCGTGCACCCTGACAGGTGTAGAAGCGGCGGTTCGTCTCGAACGCCGGGTCGAGGACCAGGCCCATCAGGCCGGTCTCGCGGAGGACGAACAGGTCGCTGAAGTCGGCGTCGAGCCTGCGGACGGTGCCGTCGGGCAGCACCGCGGTCAGGCCACCGGCCCGCTCGTCGAACAGGAGGGTGCCGTCGGGAGCCTGGGCGACGTCCCAGGGGTGGTCCAGGCCGTCCACGACCACCGCGACCTCCAGCGCCGGCGCCGCGGTGGCGCTCGGCACCGGGGCCACTGCGGCCTGCGCCGGTACCACCGCGCCTGCGGCCAGGGGCGGTACGGCCAGCAGACCGATCAGCCAGCGCCAGCGCACCCCGCCAGCATGCACCTCGCCGGCGGCTGAGTCAGCTGGTGCGCGTGACCACGTAGTCGCACAGCGCCGAGAGGGCCTCGCGGGCCGGCCCCTCGGGAACGCCGGACAGCCGCGCCTGCGCCCGGTCGGCGTACTCGCCCAGCACCTCGGTGGCCCGCTGCAGGGCCGCCGACGAGCGCAGCAGCTCCAGCGCCTCGGCGTGCTCGGCGTCGTCGGTGATCGGCCCGGAGACCAGCTCGCGCAACCGCTGCTCGGCCGGGTCGTCGCCGGCGAGCGCGAAGAGGGCGGGCAGCGTGGCGATGCCCTCCCGCAGGTCCGTGCCGGGTGACTTCCCGGACGCGCCGTCCTGGCTGACGATGTCGAGCAGGTCGTCGGAGAGCTGGAAGGCGACGCCGACCTCCTCGCCGAAGGCGGTCAGCGCGGCGACCAGCTCGGCCTCCACCCCGGCGAAGGAAGCGCCGAAGCGTGCCGAGGTCGCGACCAGGGAGCCGGTCTTGTCGGCCAGCACCTCGAGGTAGTGCGCGACGGGGTCGTCGCCGGGCTGGGCGCCGACGGTCTCCCGGATCTGCCCGGTGACCAGCCGCTCGAAGGTCCGCGCCTGGATGCGCACCGCCTCCGGGCCGAGGTCGGCGAGCAGGTCGGAGGCGCGGGCGAAGAGCAAGTCGCCGGTGAGGATGGCGATGCTGTTGGACCACCGACTGTTGGCGCTGGGCGCCCCGCGCCGCACGGCGGCCTCGTCCATGACGTCGTCGTGGTACAGCGTGGCCAGGTGGGTGAGCTCGCAGACCACCGCGGCCTCGGTGACACCCGTGGCGCGCGGGTCGCCGAACTCGGCGGCGAGCAGCGCCAGCAGCGGGCGGAAGCGCTTGCCGCCGGCGGCGACGAGGTGCCCGGCCGCCTCCCGCACGAACGCGTGCTCGCTGCCGACGGCGGTGAGCAGCGCCTCCTCGACCCGGCCCAGCCCCTCGGCGAGCCGGCCGCCGAGGTCGCCCTCGGGCAGCCACGGGCCGATCGTCGAGGCAGGGGTCGAGATCCGCTGCCAGGAGTCGGTCGAGGTCTCCCCGCCGACGGCGGCGCTGGCTCCGGTCATCAACCGACGAATCTAGCCGCCCCCTCGGCGAGATCCAGCACCGCCCCGGGGACGACGCCGAGCACCACCGTCGCGGTGACCGTCACGGCCAGCACCAGCGTCGTCGGCAGGCCGGGGACGCCGACGGTCGGGCCGTCGACGGCCGGCTCGGAGAAGTACATGAGCACGATGACCCGCAGGTAGAAGAACGCCGCCACGGCACTGGCCAGCAGAGCCACGACCACCAGCGGCCACGCGCCGTCCTCGATCGCGGCCCGGAAGACGGCGAACTTGGCAGTGAAGCCGCTGGTGAGCGGGATGCCCGCCAGCGCCAGCAGGAACAGCGCCATCACCGCGGCGGTGAGCGGCGAGCGGCGGGCCAGGCCCGCCCACTGGGACAGGTGCGTGGCCTCGCCGTCGCCGTCGCGCACCAGGGTCAGCACCGCGAAGGCGCCGATCGTGGTGAGCCCGTAGGCCAGCAGGTAGAACATCGTGGCGCCGAGCCCGGAGCCGGTGCCGTCGGCGCCACTGCCGTACCCGATCACGCCGGTGAGCAGGAAGCCGGCGTGCGCGATGGAGGAGTAGGCCAGCATCCGCTTGAGGTCGGTCTGGGTGAGGCCCAGGACGGCGCCGACCACCATCGACACGATCGCGATGCCGTAGACCAGCGGCCGCCACGTCCACTCGTTGGTGCCGAAGGCGACGTAGAGCAGGCGCAGGATCGCCCCGAAGGCCGCGACCTTGGTGCAGGCGGCCATGAACGCGGTGACCGGCGTCGGGGCGCCCTGGTAGACGTCGGGCGTCCAGGCGTGGAAGGGCGCCACGCTGGCCTTGAACATCAGCCCGACCACCAGCAGGGCCAGACCGAGCACCAGCAGGACGCCGCCCCCGGCCTCCGAGGCGGACGCCTCGCGGATGGCCGACAGGCGGATGCTGCCCGTGGCGCCGTAGACCAGCGCCAGGCCGTAGAGGAAGAAGGCGGAAGCGAAGGCGCCCAGCAGGAAGTACTTGACCGCCGCCTCCTGCGACAGCAGCCGACGGCGGCGGGCCAGCCCGCTGATGAGGTACAGCGGCAGGCTGAGCACCTCGAGCGCGACGAACATGACCAGCAGGTCGTTGGCCGCGACGAACAGCATCATGCCGCCGATGGCGAACGTGGTCAGCGGGTAGACCTCGGTCTGCACCCGCGTGGCGGTCATCAGCTCGCGGTCGCGCGGGCTGCCCGCCGGCACCGCGGCGGCGGCGACGAACGCCGAGCGGGCCGG
>DATIMX010000217.1:0-3892 GCA_035474935.1 Geodermatophilus sp.
GGTGGTCGGCGTGATCGCCAACCTGGGCGTCTACTTCGCCGTCCACACGCTGTTCTCCGGGACCGTCGACGTCGACCGCGGGCCGCTGCACCTGGCGCTGCCCGACCCGGCGACCCTGCGGCCGGTGCCGCTGGCGATCGCGCTCCTCGCGGCGGTGCTGCTGTTCCGGCTGCGCTGGCCGGTGCTGCGGACCCTCGGCGTGTGCGCGCTGCTGGGCCTGGTCGCGGGGCTCGCCGGGCTGCCGGTCGCCTAGGGAGGACCGGCCTCAGCCGCGGGCCGGCAGCCGGCCCTCCTCGTGGTCGAGCTCGCGCTCGAGCCGGCGCAGCCCCTCGTCGGGCAGCCGGCCCACGTCGCGCCAGTGCAGCAGCTCCTCCCGCTGGGCGGTCAGCACCGCGCGGCTCACCCGCAGGGCCGCCTCGTACTGCGGGGACATCGGCACCTCGCCGCCCTCGACGCCCTGCAGCATGTCCAGCCGGCGCCGGTAGCGGTCCAGCCGGTCCTGCAGCTGGGCGCGGATCGCCTCGATGGCGCCGTCGTCGACGTGGTCGTGCTGCTCGGCGGCCAGCTCGTCCAGCCGCCGCAGCCCGGCCTCCACCGACGCCGCCCGCGCCTCGTTGCGCAGCCGCGCCTGGTCGGCCTCGTCGGCGCGCAGGCCCAGCGCGCGCACCAGCGGCGCGAAGGTCAGGCCCTGCCCGACGAGGGTGACCAGCACGGCCAGGAAGGCGCAGAACAGCAGCAGGTCGCGGTCGGGGAACGGCGCCCCGGTCTCCGTCGTCAGCGGCAGGGTGAAGATCGCCGCCAGGCTGATCACCCCGCGGGTGCCGGCCCAGCTGAGGACGGCGATCTCCCGTCCGCTGAGCCGCTGCAGCGCCGTCCGCGGGTCACCGTCCTCGCCGGCGACGTCCTCGCCGCCCAGCCGGGTGTGCAGCGCCTGCGGCAGGTGCTCGGTGAGCCACAGCCACAGCGGCCGCAGCAGCAGCACGGCACCGACGGTGATCGACGCCGCGGTGACGACCGTGCCGGTGTCGTACGCGTCCAGCCCGCTGATCACCGCCGGCAGCTGCTGGCCGATGAGCAGGAAGACGACGCCCTCGAGGAGGAAGTCGACCAGCCGCCAGACCGCCTCGGTCTGCAGCCGGCTGGCGCCCGACGCCCAGCTCGGGTTGTTGTGCCCGATGACGAGCCCGGCGACGACGACGGCCAGCACCCCCGAGACCTCCACCGTCTCGGCCAGCAGGTAGGCGACGAACGGCGTGGCGAGGGAGATGGCGTTCGACGACAACGGGTCGCGCCGGACCCGGCGCAGCGGCCGCACGGCGTGCGCGACGAACACCCCGACGGCGACGCCACCGGCCGCGACCACGACGAACCGGCCGAGGGCCGCCGGGGTGGAGAACCCGTCGCCCACGGCGGCGGTGACCGCGACGGACAGGATGGTCAGCGCGGTCGCGTCGTTGAGCAGGCCCTCGCCCTGGACGAGCGTGACCAGCCGCGGCGGCAGGCCCACGCGGCGCCCGACGGCGAGGGCCGCGACGGGGTCCGGGGGCGCCACCGCGGCGCCGAGCGCGATGCCGGCCGCCAGCGTCGCCCCGCCGACGAAGAGCGCGAAGCCGACGCCGATGAGCAGGGCGGTGGCCGTCACGAGGAGGACCGAGAGGCTGACCACGGTGCGCAGGTTGTTGCGGATCGCCGTCAGCGAGCTGTCCAGCGCGGCGCTGTAGAGCAGCGGCGGCAGCACCAGCGTGAGCACCAGCTCCGGGTCGAGGACGACGTTCGGCCCGGGCAGGTAGGCGTAGGCGATGCCGGTCAGCGTCAGCAGCGCCGCCGCCGGCAGACCGGTCCGGTCGGCCACCCAGCGCACGGCGACGATGAGGGCGACGGCGCCGAGGACCAGTAGCAACAGGGTCTCCACGTGCACCGGGACATCCTTCCCCGGCCGCGGGGGCCGGGCAGGGCGGCCCGATGAGTTCCGGCTCCCCGCACTGTCTGAGCAGGCACACCCCGAGGAGAGGACGGCGACGATGCCCACCACCCCGCTGGACACCGCGTTCACCGCGACCCTGGTCCGCAGCTCCGCGCCCGGAGGCTGGACCTACGTGCAGATGCCCGGCTCCGCGGAGTTCTTCGGGACCCGCGGCCTGGTCAAGGTCCGCGGCTCCATCGACGGCCACCCGTTCCGCAGCTCGTTCATGGCCCTCGGCGACGGCACGCACAAGCTGCCGGTGACCGCCCACGTCCGCCGGGCCATCGGCAAGGAGGCCGGCGAGGAGGTCACCGTGCACCTCGAGGAGCGCCTCGGCTGACCCCCTCGGCCGCTCCCGGGACGGCGGCGGCGCTGGCGTAGATTCCCTCCGTCAACGGCGGTTGCGACGACCGGAGGCGGGAGGGGCGACGTGAGCGAGGCGGCAGCGTCCGCGGCGGCCTTCCCGGCGTCCCCGACGGCGGACGCGCCGGTGCCCGGCGCCGCGGTCTTCGACGGCGACTGGACCCTGGTCTCGGTCGACCAGGCGACCGCGGACCTGCTCGGCCGCCGGCGGGAGGAGCTGACCGGTCGCAACATCTGGATCGCTCTGCCCGAGCTGGCGGGCACCATCCTGCACAGCTTCCTGCTGCACGCTCGGAGCGTCGGCGGGCGGGTGACCTGGCGCGGCTACTACCCGCCCGCGGGCTGCTGGCTCGACGCCACGGCTCAGCGGGTCGACGACCACCTGCACGTCTCGCTGCGGCGCCGGGTCGGCCCGGTGCCCGACGGCCGCGCCGACGCTGTGCCGGACGAGGGTGACCGCCTGCGCTTCCTCGCCGAGGTCAGCGAGTCGATGGTGAGCACGCTGGACCCCACGAAGTCGGTCGCCACGCTCGTCGACCTCGTCGTCCCCCGGCTGTGCGACTGGGCCGTGGTCACCGTGGTCGGGGACGACGGCGCGCCCTTCGACCAGGGGTGGGGGCACCGGGACCCGGCCCGGGTGTCCGACCTCGAGCTCTACCTGAGCAACAGGGTCCGGCCCGCGGGCGAGGACAACCCGATGGTGACCGCGCTGCTCACCGGCGAGCCGATCCACCTGTCCGCGATCGACCCCGGGCTGGTGGAGCCGGCGCTCGCCAGCAGCGACGAGGTCCGCGCGGCCTGGGAGCGGCTGGACGCCAGGTCGATCACCGTCGTCCCGCTGCGGGCGCGTGCGGAGACCTTCGGCGTCCTCGGCCTGGTCAACACCTCGGCGCGCGCGCCGCACAGCGAGATGGAGATCGCCACCGCGGTGGAGGTGGCCCGCCGAGCCTCGCTGGCCATCGACAACGCCCGGCTCTACGGCCGCCAGCTCGCCGTCGCCGAGACCCTGCAGCGCAGCCTGCTCACCCCGCCGCCGCAGCCCGACGACCTGGAGATCGCCGTCCGCTACCTGCCGGCGTCGAGCACGCTGCACGTCGGCGGCGACTGGTACGACGCCTTCCAGCAGCCCGACGGCGCCACCCTGCTGGTCATCGGCGACGTGGTCGGCCACAACGTCGACGCCGCCGCGGCCATGGGGCAGATCCGCAGCATGCTGCGCGGCATCGCCTACGACCGGCAGGAGCAGCCCGCCCGGATCCTCGCCCGCGTCGACGCGGCGGTCACCGGGCTGCACGTCGGCACCCTCGCCACCGCGCTGATCGCCCGCCTCGAGCAGACCCCCGAGCAGCGGCGGGAGGGGATCCGCACCATGCGCTGGTCGTCGGCCGGGCACCTGCCGCCCATCGTGCGGCACGCGGACGGCGTCGTGGAGCTCCTCACCACCCCGCCGGAGGCGTTGCTCGGTGCCGAGTCGCCGCAGCTCCGCTCCGACCACGTCGCCACGCTCCTGCCGGGCGACACGGTGGTCTTCTACACCGACGGCCTGGTCGAGCAGGGGCGCACCAC
>DATIMX010000218.1:0-11266 GCA_035474935.1 Geodermatophilus sp.
CCAGGACACCGACTTCACCTGGGCGGAGTTCCTGCGGCGCAACAACGATGAGCTGGTCGCCGGCTGGGGCAACCTGGTCAACCGCACGGTGTCGATGGCGGCGAAGAACGTCGGCGCCGTCCCGACGCCGGGCGAGCTGACCGGCGCCGACCGCGCGCTGCTCGAGAGCACGAGGGGCGCCTTCGGCCCGGTCGGGGAGCTGCTCTCGCGCAACCGGCAGAAGGCCGCGGCGACCGAGGCGATGCGGGTGGTCGGCGAGGCGAACAAGTACCTGTCGGACCAGGCGCCGTGGAAGCTCAAGGAGGACCCGGCCCGCCGGGACACCGTGCTGCACACGGCGCTGCAGGCGGTCAGCGACTGCAACGCGCTGCTCACCCCGTTCCTCCCGCACTCGGCGCAGAAGGTGCACGAGCTGCTCGGCGGCACCGGCGTGTGGTCGCCGGAGCCGCGCGTCGAGGAGGTCACCGACCTCGACGACGGCTCGCCGTACCCGATCATCACCGGCGACTACGACGAGGGACAGGCGGTCTGGGCCTCCCGGCCGCTGCCACCGGGGACGCCGCTGTCGCCGCCCACCCCGGTCTTCCGGAAGCTGGACGAGTCGATCGTCGAGGAGGAGCTGGCCCGGCTCGAGGGCGGCGAGTGAGCCGGTCGGCGGGGTCGCGGGCCAACCGGCGGGGGGAGAAGCCGCCGTCCCCCGAGCCGCTGCCGGTCCCGGCGGTCGACAGCCACACCCACCTCGACATCGTGCTCAGCGGCTTCCGTCCCGAGGGCGGGCAGCCGCCGGCCCTCGAGGACGTCGACGCCGAGATCGCGGAGGCCGCGGCCGTCGGCGTCCCGCGGCTGGTGCAGGTGGGGGTGGACGTCGACTCCTCCCGCTGGTCGGCCGAGCTCGCCGCCCGGCACCCGAACGTGCTGGCCGCCGTCGCGCTGCACCCCAACGAGGCGGGCGCGGGCGCGGCGACCGACGACGCGCTGGCCGAGATCGACCGGCTGGCGGCGCTGCCGCGGGTGCGGGCGGTGGGGGAGACCGGCCTGGACCGCTACCGCACCGGGCCCGACGGCTGGGCGGCGCAGGAGGCGTCCTTCCGGGCGCACATCCGGATCGCCAAGGAGCGCGGGGTCGCGCTGGTCGTCCACGACCGCGACGCGCACGACGAGATCCTGCGGGTGGTCGACGACGAGGGCGCGCCCGAGTACGTCGTGATGCACTGCTTCTCCGGCGACGCCGCGTTCGCCACGGCGTGCGTCGAGCGGGGCTTCGTGCTGTCGTTCGCCGGCACGCTGACCTTCGCCAACGCCGCCTACCTGCGTGAGGCCGCCGCGCTGACGCCGGTCGAGCAGCTGCTGGTGGAGACCGACTCGCCGTTCCTCACCCCGGTGCCGTTCCGCGGCCGGCCCAACGCCTCCCGGCTGGTCCCGCACACCGTGCGCGCCCTCGCCGAGGTCACCGGCGTCGAGCTCGAGGAGCTCTGCGCCCACCTCACCGCCACCGCCGAGCGCGTCTTCGGCAGCTGGTAGCGGAAGGGCCCCGCTGCCCCCCACGCCTCGCGAGCTCGGCGCCGGCCCCTGCAGGGGGGCCGACGGTGGCATCGGAGGGGCACACTGGTCTGCGTGGGCCGCCTCATCGCCGTCGTGCTCTTCATCGCCGTCCTGGTGCCCGGTGTCCTGCTCGCCCGCGCCTGGGCCCTGGCCGCCGGTCGCCGCGCCGTCGCCGCGGCGGCGGTCGGGTTCACCACGCCCACGCCGGAGGGGCTCGCCACCCTGACCCGTCAGGCCCAGCACGGACGCCGGGTGCGCCGGCTCGGCTTCCTGCTCGGGCTGGCCGGGATCGGCGTCAGCATCGCGCTGTTCGGCGAGGCGTCGGTCTTCCTGTGGCTGCCGGCTCTCGTCCTCGGGCTGCTGCTGGGCGTCGTCCTCGCCGAGGCGACCCGCCCCCGGCCGCGCTGGCGGACCGGCTCCCCGCCCCGCCGCCCGCGCCAGTCCGAGCTGATCTCGATGGGGCTGCTCTGGTCGATGCGCCTGGTCATCGTCGCCGAGCTGACCGCCGCCGTCCTCATGTGGCAGCGCGGCGAGCTGCCGGACAGCGTCGGTGGGGTCGCCGTCGTCGTCCCACTGGTCGCCTGGGTGCTCGCCGAGGTGGCGCTGCTGCGGGCGCAGGTGCGCCCGCTGCCCGCCGAGGGCGCCGACGTGCCGGTCGACGAGGCGCTGCGCACCTGGACGGCGCACCTGGTCACCGCGGCGGTCAGCGTGCTGGCGCTGCTGCCGCTGGGGGCCCTGCTGCTCACTGCGGGCATCGACCTCGGCGACCGCGTGACCTCGGGCTTCGACCTGGTACCCGTGGCGCTCGTCGCCGGCGGCTTCGCCGGGCTGGCCGCCGGCCTCGCCCTCGCCGTCTTCCTGGTCACCTGGCTCAAGCCGACCCGGGTCGACGACCGCGCGCTGACCGTGTGACCTGTGTGATCTGTCGGCCTCCGGCCGGCACTGCGACCAGTGGGCGTCCCCGACCTGCGCTGAGCTGATTCGTCGCCCCGCGTCGGGGAGCCTCCGGCCCCCGCGCCGCGGGCCGTGACATCGCGGTCCTCCGGACCGCACCGCGGCCAGGTGCCGTTCCCGGCCTGCGTTGAGCCCTTCCCTGCGCTCGATCGCGGGGAGCCTCCGGCACCCACTCCTCGCGCCGTCTCGCGGAGCGCCTCTCGTTGGCGCCGCGGCCACGTCGCAGGCCCACCAGGCGTGCGCTTGCTCACCCCGCTGACCTCACGCTGCGCGTCCGTCACACGCGTCCCACCCGGCGCGGCCGTCACGGACCGTGTCGGCGCGTCCCCGAGTCGACACATCGCCTCGCTGGTTCACTCGTCGCGCACCGTCGCCAGACAGATCGTGTCCGTTATCGTGTCGTGACCAGCCGGGGTGGGGACCGTCCCGGAGGGCACCACGACCGGGAGCTCAGCCTCCCGGTCGTCTGCCGTCCGGGCCGGGACGTGCTCGGTACCCGCCAGCCGGCGTGGTGCCCGCGCGCCTCTACCCGGGTCTCCCGAGCCCTGGAAGAGTCGTGCCCCGATCGCTGAAGTCCGTCCTCTTCGCCCTGGTCCTGCTGGGACTCGTGGGCGGCTCCGCGGCCTACGTCGCCGCGCAGAAGTCCGTGACGCTGACCGTCGACGGGCAGGCGCGCGAGGTCCGCACCTACGCCGGCACCGTCGGTGACGTGCTCGAGGAGGAGGGGCTGCAGACGCAGTCGCACGACGTCGTCCTGCCGGACGCCGCCGCTCCCGTCGCCGACGGCGACACCGTGGTGCTCAACCGCGCCCGCCCGCTCATCCTCACCGTGGACGGCGTGCAGAGCGAGGTCTACGTGACCGCGCTGTCGGTCGACGAGGCGCTGGCCCAGCTCGGCTACCGCGCCGAGGACCTGGTCGTCTCCGCCAGCCGCAGCGAGCGCCTCCCGCTCGACGGCATGGAACTGTCGATCACCACGCCCAAGCCCGTGACGCTCGTCGTCGACGGCCAGGAACGCGTCGTCACCACCACCGCGGCCACCGCCGGTGACCTGCTCGCCGAGCAGGGGATCGCGCTCGGCGCGACCGACCGCACCAGCATGTACCCGGACCAGGCGCTGCTGGCCCACATGCGGCTGCAGGTCTTCCGCGTGCAGGTCAGCGAGGTCGCCGTCCCCACGCCGATCGACTACCGGACCGTCGAGACCGAGGACCCCAACGCTCTCGAGGGCGACGAGACGGTCACGCGGGAGGGCGTCGAGGGCGAGCAGGTGACCACCTACCGGGTCACCGTCACCGACGGCGTCGAGACCGGCCGCGAGCAGCTGGCCACCACGGTCACCCGCGAGCCGGTCGACGAGCTGGTCACCGTCGGCACCAAGGAGCGCCCGGTCTCCGCCGGCAACAAGCCCAGCGCCGACGGCCTGAACTGGGCCGCCCTGGCGGCGTGCGAGTCCGGCGGTCGCCCCAACGCGGTCAGCGGCAGCGGCACGTACCGGGGCATGTACCAGTTCTCCCAGGGCACGTGGAACGCTGTCGGCGGCAGCGGCGACCCGGCCGCCGCCTCGGCCGACGAGCAGACCTACCGTGCGCAGCTGCTCTACCAGCGCTCCGGCGCCGGACAGTGGCCGCACTGCGGTTCGCGCCTCTTCAACTGATCGGACCCTGCTGAGCTGAGCACCCCACCCGAGCAGGCCGACGGGCTGCTGGGCCCGGCCGCGATCCGCGACCTGGCCCAGCAGCTCGACCTGCGTCCGACCAAGACCCTCGGGCAGAACTTCCTGCACGACGCCAACACCATCCGGCGGATCGTGCGCACCGCCGAGCTCACCCCGGAGGACGTCGTCCTCGAGGTCGGCCCGGGGCTGGGCTCGCTGACCCTCGGGCTGCTGCCCGCCGGCGCGCACGTCACCGCCGTCGAGATCGACCCCCGGCTGGCCGCGCTGCTGCCGCGCACCGTGGCCGAGCGCGCCCCCGAGCTGGCCGACCGGCTCACCGTCGTCGAGGCCGACGCGCTGCGCATCCGCGAGGTCCCGGGGCCCGCTCCGACGGCGCTGGTGGCCAACCTGCCGTACAACGTGGCAGTGCCCGTCCTGCTGCACCTGCTGGAGCTGCTGCCGACACTGCGGCGCGCGCTCGTCCTCGTCCAGGCCGAGGTCGCCGAGCGGCTCGCCGCGGCCCCCGGCTCGCCGGCCTACGGCGTGCCGTCGGTGAAGGCGGCCTGGTACGGCGACGTGCGGCGGGCCGGCAACGTCGGACGGCGGGTCTTCTGGCCCGAGCCCAACGTCGACTCCGGCCTGGTCGCCCTGGACCGCCGTCCACCGCCACCGGGGGACCGCGCGGCCACCTTCGCCGTCGTCGACGCCGCCTTCGCCACCCGCCGCAAGGGACTGCGCGCTGCGCTGGCCCGCTGGGCCGGCAGCCCGGTGGCCGCCGAGGCCCGGCTGCGCGCCGCCGGCATCGACCCGACCACCCGCGGCGAGCAGCTGTCGGTCGAGGACTTCGCCCGGCTGGCCGCGACGGAGGCCCCGGCATGAGCTGGTCCTCACCCGGGGGACCTGGCCGGCTGGCCGGGGACGGCGCCGTCGTCGCCCGTGCCCCCGCCAAGGTCAACGTGCACCTCGCGGTCGGGCCGCTGCGCTCCGACGGCTTCCACGAGCTGCGCACCGTCTACCTGGCCGTCTCGCTGTTCGACACGGTGACCGTGCGGCCCGGCGACGGGCTCTCCCTCTCCGTCACCGGCGAGGGGACGACGGGCAGCGGTGCCGACGCCGTCCCGACCGACCGCCGCAACCTCGTCTGGCGGGCCGCCGAGCTGCTGGCCGAGCACGCCGGGGTGCCCGCCGACGCCGCCATCACCATCGACAAGTCGATCCCGGCCGCAGCGGGGCTGGCCGGGGGCAGCGCGGACGCCGCCGCGGCGCTGGTCGCCCTCGACGCGCTGTGGGGCACCCACGCCACCCGCGGCGAGCTGACGGCGCTGGCCGCGCGCCTCGGCAGCGACGTCCCGTTCAGCCTGCTCGGCGGGGTGGCCCTGGGCTCCGGGCGCGGTGAGCAGCTGTCGCCGGTGCTGGCCCGCCGCCGCTGGGACTGGGTGCTCGGCATCGCCGGGGTGGGGCTGTCCACGCCGGCGGTCTACGCCGAGCTGGACCGGCTGCGGGCCGCGGGCCGGGTGCCCGACGGGGAGGAGCTCTCCGCGCCCGACCCGGTGATCGCGGCGCTGCGCAGCGGGCCGGTCCCGGCGCTGGCCGCCGCGCTCGGCAACGACCTGCAGCCCCCGGCGCTCTCGCTGCGGCCGGACCTGCGGCGGGCGCTGCGCGCGGCGAGCTCGGCCGGGGCCGCCGGCGCGCTGGTCAGCGGGTCGGGCCCGACCGTGGCCGCGCTCGCCGAGGACGAGGACTCCGCCGTCCGGCTGACCGCGGCGCTGGCCGGGGAGGGCGTCTACCGCACCGTCCGGGCGGTGCACGGACCGGTGCCCGGCGCGCGGCTGGTCGGCTGATGGAGGACCCCGTCTACTGCAGGTGCGCCAGGCCGTTGTAGGCGAGGTCGACCAGGTGCGCCGTGACCTCCTCCTTGCTCGGCGAGCGGCGCTCCAGCCACCACTGCCCGACCAGGGCGACCATCCCGACCAGCGCCTGGCTGTAGAGCTCGGCCAGCGCCGGGTCGTGGCCGCGGGCGCTGAACTGCGCGCCGAGGACGTGCTCCACCCGGTGCGCGACCTCCCCGAGCAGGGACGCGTAGCCGTCGGGCGGGCCGGTGACGGGGGAGTCGCGGGAGAGCACCCGGAAGCCGTCGGTGTCCTCCTCGATGTAGTCGAACAGGACGAGCGCGGCGCGCTCCAGCAGCTCGCGCGGGGAGCCGCCGGCGGCCAGGGCGGAGGTGAAGCGGTCCAGCAGCCGTTGCATCTCCCGGTCGACGACGACGGTGTAGAGCCCCTCCTTGCCGCCGAAGTGCTCGTACACCACGGGCTTGCTGACGTCGGCGCGCGCGGCGAGCTCCTCGATGGAGGTGCCGTCGTAGCCGCGCTGGGCGAAGACCTCCCGGCCGACGTCGAGCAGCTGCTGGCGCCGCTGGGCGCCGGTCATCCGCACCCGGGGCCGCGCCGCGCTGCCCGTCGTCCCCCGGCCCCGTCCAGAGGCTCGCCCTGAACCTGCGAAGGGTGAGGGGGACGGGGTGTTCTTCAGGACGCGGCCGTCGCCGGCGTGCGGCGCTTGGCCGCCAGCCGGACCGGGTCGGGCCACTTGACGCCGTGCGCCCAGCCCAGCTTCTCGAACACCCAGATGACCCGGGCGCTGATGTCGATCTGCCCCCGCAGCACGCCGTGCCGCGCGCAGGTCGGGTCGGCGTGGTGCAGGTTGTGCCAGGACTCCCCGGCGCTGAGGATCGCCAGCGGCCAGAAGTTCGTGGCGCGGTCCCGCGAGACGAACGGCCGGTCACCCACCACGTGGCAGACCGAGTTGATCGACCAGGTCACGTGGTGCAGCAGCGCGACCCGCACCAGCCCGGCCCAGAAGAACGCCGTCCACGCGCCGGTCCAGCTCGCCGTTGCCAGGCCCCCGATGACGGCCGGCAGCGCGAGGCTGAGGAACGCCCACACGACGAACAGCCGGCTCGTGCGGCGCAGGCCGGTGTCCTTGAGCAGGTCGGGGGCGTAGCGCTCGGCGCTGGTCTGCCGGCGGTCGAACAGCCAGCCCAGGTGGGCGTGCCACATGCCCCTGAGCAGCGCGCGGGCGTCGGTGCCGTAACGCCACGGCGAGTGCGGGTCGCCCTCGCGGTCGGAGAAGGCGTGGTGCCGGCGGTGGTCGGCCACCCACTGCACGACCGGGCCCTGGATCGCCATGCAGCCGACGACGGCCAGCGCGATCCGCAGCGGCCGCGCGGCCTTGAACGAGCCGTGGGTGAAGTGCCGGTGGTACCCGACGGTGATGCCCAGCAGCGTGAGCGAGTAGAAGCCGACGGCCAGGCCCACGTCCAGCCAGGACAGGCCCCAGCCCCACACGGCGGGGACGACGGCGGCGAGGGCGAGGAACGGCACGACGACGAAGACGTAGAGGGTGACCTGCTCCAACGCCCCCTTCTCCTTGCCGAGGGCGTTCGCCGGGAGACCGGAGTCGGGGACGGCCGGCCGGAGGACCGGGGCCGTGGGCCGGGTGCGGGCAGGAGCGGACAAGCGGCCTCCAGGTCGCGTCGTGCGGTCCGGCGACGCCGCCGTACCGGTACCGAACCGTAAGCTACGTCACCGTAGGGAACCCCGCCCGCCGGGCGCGGGGGTCGGAGCCCGGCGGGGCGGACGCCTAGGCTCTCGGAGGGCGCCGGTCCGGTGTCCGTGCCGCCCGCGATGGGGGATGGGGTAATCGGCAGCCCGCCGGCCTTTGGAGCCGGGAAGTCTCGGTTCGAGTCCGAGTCCCCCAGCAACGACAGACGCCCGAGGCCGAGGAGATCCGTGTCCGAACCGCTGCCGCCCGGTGCCGCTCCCGAGGGCGGGATCGCCGCCGTCGTCGTCCTCGCCGCCGGTCAGGGCACCCGGATGAGGTCGTCGACGCCCAAGGTGCTGCACGCCCTCGGCGGGCGCAGCATGCTCGGCCACGTCCTGGCCGCGACCGCGCCGCTGGCCCCCCGGCACACCCTCGTGGTGGTCGGCGCCGGCCGGGAGGCCGTGGAGGAGCACCTGGCCCAGGTCGCCCCCGACGCCCGGCCGGTCGTGCAGGAGGAGCAGCGCGGGTCCGGGCACGCCGCGGCGGTGGCGCTGGCCGCCGTCCCCGACCTCCAGGGCCCCGTGCTGCTGGTCAACGGCGACGCCCCGCTGCTGCGCCCCGAGACGGTGACGGCGGTGGTCGACGCGCACCGCGCCGCCGGCAACGTGCTCACCGTGCTGACCGCCGAGGTCGACGACCCGACCGGCCTGGGCCGGATCGTGCGGGACGCCGACGGCGCGGTGCGGGCCATCGTCGAGCAGCGCGACGCCACCCCCGAGCAGCGCGCCATCCGCGAGATCAACGCCGGCGTCTACGTCGGCGAGGCCGCTGCGCTGCGCCGGACGCTGGCTTCCCTGGGCGAGGACAACGACCCGGGCGAGCAGTACCTCACCGACGTCCTCGGCCTGCTCGTCGCCGAGGGCGCCCCGGTCGGCGGAGCCCCCGCCGAGGACCCGGTCGACGTGCTGGGCTGCAACGACCGCCGCGAGCTCGCCGCCCGCCGGCGCACCCTCAACGACCGCGTGCTCGACGACCTGATGCGCGCCGGCGTCACCGTCGTGGACCCGGCCACCACCTGGGTCGACGTCACCGTCACCGTCGCGGCGGACTCGCTGCTCGAGCCCGGCGTCCAGCTCCGGGGGACGACGTCGGTCGCGACCGGCGCCGTCGTCGGACCGGACACCACCCTCGTCGACACCACCGTCGAGGAGGGCGCGAGCGTGGTCCGCTCGCACGTCCTCGGCGCGGTCGTCGGCCCCCGCGCCACCGTCGGCCCGTTCAGCCACCTGCGGCCGGGGACCCGGCTGGCCGCCGGCTCGAAGGTCGGCGCCTTCGTCGAGACCAAGAACGTGCAGCTCGGCGAGGACTCCAAGGTGCCGCACCTCTCCTACGTCGGCGACGCCACCATCGGCCGTGGCTCGAACGTCGGCGCGGCCACGGTCTTCGTGAACTACGACGGCGTCGAGAAGCACCACACACACGTCGGCGACCACGTGCGCATCGGCTCGGACACCATGCTCGTGGCGCCGGTCACCGTGGGGGACGGCGCCTACACCGCCGCCGGCTCGGTGATCACCAACGACGTCCCCCCGGGGGCGATGGGCGTCGCGCGGGCGCGCCAGCGCAATGTGGCAGGCTGGGTACGTCGGCGCCGTCCCGGGACGGCTGCCGCGCAGGCCGCCGAGGCGGCTGGGGATGCAGGGGCCGAGGCGGCGGCCGACACTCGCGCGGAGGCGTCCGAGTAGGGCCCGCCGGTCGCCCGACCGACGGACGAGCAGGGGTGGACGAGCCGATGAGCGCGATCCGGCAGACGACGAGCAAGAGCCTGATGCTCTTCTCCGGCCGGGCCTTCCCCGAGCTGACCGACGAGATCGCCGGGCACCTCGGCGTGACGCCGACCCCCACCGCGTCCTACGAGTTCGCCAACGGCGAGCTCTTCGTCCGCTTCGAGGAGTCCGTGCGCGGCTCCGACGCCTTCATCGTCCAGAGCCACACCGCGCCGATCAACACCTGGCTCATGGAGCAGCTGCTCATGGTGGACGCCGCCAAGCGCGCGTCGGCCAAGCGCATCACGGTGGTCGTGCCGTTCTTCCCGTACGCCCGGCAGGACAAGAAGCACCGCGGCCGCGAGCCCATCTCCGCCCGCCTCGTCGCCGACATGTTCAAGACCGCCGGCGCCGACCGGCTGATGACCGTCGACCTGCACACCGCCCAGATCCAGGGCTTCTTCGACGGCCCGGTCGACCACCTCTTCGCCCTCGACCTGCTCGTCGGGCACGTCTGCGAGCGCTGGGGCGACCGCGACATCACCGTGGTCTCACCGGACTCCGGGCGGGTGCGCGTCTCCGAGCGGTGGAGCGACAAGCTCGGCGGCGTCCCGCTGGCCTTCATCCACAAGACCCGCGACCCGATGAAGCCCAACGAGGTCGTCGCCAACCGCGTCGTCGGTGAGGTCGAGGGCCGGGTCTGCATCCTGGTCGACGACATGATCGACACCGGCGGCACGATCGTGAAGGCCGCCGAGACGCTGTTCGACGCGGGCGCCGCCGACGTCATCGTCTGTGCCACGCACGGCGTCCTCTCCGGCCCGGCGGTCGACCGGCTGAAGAACAGCCGGGTCAGCGAGGTCATCGTGACCAACACGCTGCCCATCGAGCCGGCCCGCCAGTTCGACAAGCTCACCGTCCTGTCCATCGCCCCGCTGCTGGCGCGGGCGATCAAGGAGGTCTTCGAGGACGGCTCGGTGACGAGCCTCTTCGGCGGCGCGAGTTGATCTGTCGCCCTACCGGGCTCCCATCGCGGCCAGGAGCCGTGCCTCTGCCGCGTTGAGCCGCTTCCCGGCCTGCCTCGGGGAGCCTCCGGCCCCCGCTCGGCAGGCCGGCCTCACAGGGTGGCTCCCGTCCCAGCGCCTTCGTCCCCCGTCCCAGCGCCTTCGTCCCCCGTCCCGTCCGTCCTCGGGGGACCCTCCGGGCCCCCGCTCGGACGGACCGCTGCGCGCCTGCCGCGGCTCCTCGGGTATCTTCAGGGAGTTGCCCGGCGAGGGAGACGGTCCGCCGTACTCCGTGATCGACGTGCGTGTGCCCTCCAGGGGCGTGCCGCGCCGTGTGCCGGCCACCGACCCGGATCCACCTCCCGAGGAGCACACCACCGTGGCTGACTTCCGCCTCGTCGCCGAGGCCCGCACCGAGTTCGGCAAGGGCAGCGCCCGCCGCACCCGCCGGGCCGGCCGCATCCCCGCCGTCCTCTACGGGCACGGCCAGGACGTCGTCCACCTGTCGCTGCCGGCCCGCGAGTTCGCCGCGGTCCTGCGCAACGGCGGGAGCAACGCGCTGATCACCGTCGTCCTCGACGGTGCCGAGCACCTGGCCCTCACCAAGGCCGTGCAGCGCGACCCGCTGACCCGCGTGCACGAGCACGTCGACCTGCTCGCGGTGCGCCGCGGTGAGAAGACGACGGTCGACGTCCCGATCGTCGTCGTCGGCGAGCCGGGCGTGGACGCCATCCCGAACCACCAGCTCAACACCGTCTCGATCGAGGCCGACGCGACTCGTCTGCCCGACTCGATCGAGGTCGACG
>DATIMX010000219.1:0-4773 GCA_035474935.1 Geodermatophilus sp.
GCTCATCGACGACGCGGAGCGGCCGGTGCCGCTCGACTTCTCGTGGTCGTTGGACCCGCTGCACGAGCTCCTCGAGCACCTGGTGCGCAGCGAGCGCGCGCCGGTCTACGTCGTCCACTTCACGCAGGCGGCGGCGCTCGAGCGCGCGCAGTCGCTCATGTCGGCGAAGCTCTCCACGCGCGAGGAGCGCGACGCGATCGCCGACGCGATCGGCGGCTTCCGCTTCACCACCTCCTTCGGGACGACGCTGTCCCGGCTGGTCCGCCACGGCATCGGGGTCCACCACGCCGGGATGCTGCCCAAGTACCGGCGGCTGGTGGAGCAGCTGGCCCAGGCCGGCCTGCTCAAGGTCATCTGCGGCACCGACACGCTCGGCGTCGGCATCAACGTGCCGATCCGCACCGTCGTGTTCTCCGCGCTGTCCAAGTACGACGGCACCCGCACCCGGCTGCTCAACGCCCGGGAGTTCCACCAGATCGCCGGCCGGGCGGGCCGGGCCGGCTACGACACCGCGGGCACCGTCGTCGTCCAGGCGCCCGAGCACGAGGTGGAGAACCTCCGGCAGTTCGCCAAGGTCGCCGACGACCCCAAGAAGCGCCGCAAGCTGGTGCGGAAGAAGGCGCCCGAGGGCATGGTGCCGTGGTCGGAGGGGACCATGCGCCGGCTGGTGGAGGCCGAGCCGGAGCCGCTGACCAGCAACATGCGGGTGTCGACGGCGATGGTGCTCGACGTCGTCGACCGGCCCGGGGACCCGTTCGTCGCGATGCGCCGGCTGCTCACGGAGAACCACGAGCCGCGCAAGCGGCAGCTGCGCCACATCCGCGAGGCGATCGGCATCGCCCGCTCCCTGCTGCAGGCGGGGGTGCTGGTGCGGCTCGACGAGCCGGAGCCGGACGGACGGCGCTACGACCTGACCGTCGATCTGCCGCCGGACTTCGCGCTCAACCAGCCGCTGTCGACCTTCGCGCTGGCCGCGATCGACCTGCTCGACCCCGAGTCGGAGACCTACGCCCTCGACGTGGTCAGCGTCATCGAGGCCACCCTCGACGACCCGCGGCAGATCCTGGCCGCGCAGCTGAACAAGGCCAAGGGCGAGGCGGTGGCCCAGATGAAGGCCGAGGGGATCGAGTACGAGGAGCGCATGGAGCTGCTCGAGGAGATCAGCTACCCGCAGCCGCTGGCCGAGCTGCTGGAGCACGCGCTGGAGGTCTACACCCGCTCGAACCCGTGGGCCGCCGATGCGCACCTGTCGCCGAAGTCCGTCGTCCGCGACGTGTGGGAGAACGCCTACACCTTCCGCGAGCTGGTCAACACCTACGGGCTGACCCGCGCGGAGGGCGCGGTGCTGCGCTACCTCTCCGACGCCTACAAGGCGCTGCGCTCCGGCGTCCCCGCGGCCGCCCGCACCGACGAGGTCACCGACCTGGTCGAGTGGCTCGGCGAGCTGGTCCGCCAGGTCGACTCCTCGCTGCTCGACGAGTGGGAGCAGCTGACCAGCCCGGACCAGCCGCTGGACGCGCCGGTCGCCGTCCCGGTCCGCCCGCGGCCGCTGACCGGCAACGAGCGGGCGTTCACGGCAATGGTGCGCAACCAGCTGTTCCGGCGGGTGGAGCTGTTCGCCCGCCGCCGCTGGTACGACCTCGGCGAGCTCGACCGCGGCTCCGGTTGGGACGCCGAGCGGTGGGGCGAGGTGGTGCAGGCCTACTTCGCCGAGCACGCCGAGCTGGGCACCGGCGCCGACGCCCGCGGCCCGGCACTGCTCATCTGGGACAAGAGCGAGCCCGGGGTCTGGCGGGTGCGGCAGATCCTCGACGACCCCGCCGGCCACCACGACTGGGGCGTGGACGTCGAGATCGACCTCGAGGCCTCCGACGAGGAGGGCGCGGTCGTCATGCGCCTGGTCGACGCCGGCCGCAAGGACTGATGCGCTCCCCGCCCCGCTGAAGTTGATCATGGGGCTCTTGCTCGCGACACGGGAGGACACGCCGTGGGCGCCGGCAAGAGCGCCATGATCAACACCCAGGTGCGGCCGAGGGAGCCCGAGCCGACCGCCGTCCGGCCGGTCCACGCCGACCGCCCCCTCGCCCGGAGCCGCTGGAGCAGGTCCCGGCGCTCGCGTGATCAGGTGAGGTGCAGGTACCAGGCGAACAGGAAACAGGCCAGCGCGAGCCAGGTCAGCGCGGCGCGGACCCAGTTGGCGCGCAGCCAGCAGGCCCGGGCGACTCGCCAGTCGTCGGGCACCGCCTCGGGCTCCCAGGACAGCATCACGTCGTAGTTCGGTTCCGACCACCGCCGCGAGAGCACGAACGGGCCGGTGACCGTAGCCGCCGGCCCGACCGTCGTCAGGACGAGCGCTGCGCTGGTGACCTGGTCCCGCAGATCCACCAGCGCCACGGCCGGGGCGAGCACCAGCAGGGCCACGAGCACGGTGTTCGTGGGCGACGTGCGGGCCACCGGCAGGAACGCGCGCATCGCCTCCGCGAAGCCGCGCGGCCCCGGGGTCGCGTACGCCGGGTGCAGGATCGTCGTGAGCATCAACAGGAGCCCCGACCAGAGGCCGGCGGCGACGACGCTGACCCCGAGCGCGATGTCTGCCAGCACGTCCGCTCCCCTTTTCCTCGGGACGAAGAGGTCGGGACGAGCCTGGAACCGCCCGGGTGCGTCGGCGTCCTCGCGCACGCCCGCCGCCAACCCGACCCCGCGCGTTGGCACCCGACGTGGCCGCCGCCGACGCCCGGTCACGACCGGTCCCGCCGACCTGTCGGGCCACCTCCTCGCCCCACCTGGCACCCTCGCGGCTGATGTCCGCATGAGCCTGCTGGAGATGCTCGCGGTCGCCGCGGCGGGGCTGGCCGCGGGGGCCATCAACGCCGTCGTCGGCTCGGGCACGCTGGTGACCTTCCCGGTGCTGCTGGCCGTCGGGTTGCCGCCGGTGACCGCGACGATCAGCAACTCCCTCGGCCTGGTGCCGGGCAACCTCGCCGGCTCGCTCGGCTACCGGCGCGAGCTGGCCGGGCAGCGCTGGCTGCTGCTGCGGCTGCTGCCCGGCTCGGTGCTCGGCGCGCTGACCGGCGCGTTCCTGCTGCTGCACCTCCCGGCGAGCAGCTTCGAGGCGATCGTGCCGGTGCTGGTCGGGCTGGCCGTCGTCCTCGTCGCCGTGCAGCCGCTGGTGTCGCGGGCCCTGGCGCGCCGGCGGTCCGTGGACGAGCCGCCGTCGGGGATCGGCCCCGGCCGGCTGGCCGCGCTCTTCGCCGGCGCCTACGCGACCGGCAGCTACGGCGGCTACTTCGCAGCCAGCCAGGGCGTGCTGCAGATCGGCGTCTTCGGGCTGCTGCTGCGCGAGTCCCTGCAGCGGCTCAACGCGCTCAAGAACGTGCTCACCCTCGCGGTCAACGCGGTGGCCGCCGGGGCCTACGTCGTCGTGGCCACCGACCGCGTCGACTGGCGCGCGGCCGGGCTGGTCGCGGCCGGCTCGCTGCTGGGCGGGTACGTCGGCGCCCGGTTCGGTCGCCGGCTGCCCTCGGCCGTGCTGCGCGGGGCGATCATCGCGCTCGGGTGCGTCGCGATCGCCGTCCTGCTCACCCGCTGACACTCCGGGACCGGCCGGTGTCGGAGTCCGCAGGTCCACGCGGCAAGCTGGACCTATGAGCGGGAGTGCAGCCGAACGCTTCGACCAGGCCCTGGCCACCTCACAGACAGACCTCGACGGACCCGAACTGCTGCCCTCCCGGCTGGCGCGGGCCTGCGCCGCCGCGCTGGGCGTCGACGGTGCCGGGCTGAGCCTGCACGTGGGCATGCTCCGGACGCCGATCGGCGCCAGCGATGCGCAGACCGCGCACGCCGAACGCCTGCAGTTCACCGTCGGCGACGGCCCCTGCCTGCGCGCGCAGGACAACGGGACGGTGATCGCCTTCTCCCTCGAGGACATCGCCCGCAACTGGCCGGAGCTGTGGGCCTCGCTGCTCAACGAGACCACCTACCGCGGCGTGCTCTCGGTGCCGCTCCCCCCGCCCATGGGGCCGCTGGTGGTCCTGGACCTGTACGTGCGCGACCCCGCGCGGCTGACCTCCCTCGACCGCGACGACCTGCAGCAGGTCGCCCGGGTGACCACGCAGGAGCTGGCGGTCACGGTGTCCGGGCCGGAGTTCCCGGACGACGGCAGCGGCTGGATGGAGGGGCCGGACGCGCAGCGGCGGGCCAGGGTCTGGCAGGCCATGGGCCTGGTCGGCATCGCCCGCGGGCTCGACGCCACCGACGCCATCGCCACGATGCGCGCCTCGGCGATCGCCGCGGGCCGGGTGGTGGACGACGTCGCCGCCGACATCCTCGCCGGCCGCCTGGTGCCGGCCGACCTGCGGGCGGCCCCCGACCCCGACCCCGACGGCGAGGGCGGGTGAGCCCTGCGGAGTTCGCCCTGCTCGTGCTGGCCGGCGTCGGCGGGGGGCTGACCGGCAGCATCGCGGGCCTGGCCTCGCTGGTGAGCTACCCGGCGCTGCTCGCTGCCGGCCTGCCGCCGGTGGCGGCCAACGTGACCAACACCGTCGCCCTGGTGCTCAACGGCGTGGGCTCGGTGAGCGCCTCCGGGCCGGAACTGCGCGGGCAGGGACGGCGGCTGATGCGCCTGGCGGGCGGGGCGGTGCTCGGCGGCGCGGCCGGTGCGGCGCTGCTCCTGCTCACGCCGTCGGACGCCTTCGAGCGGATCGTGCCGTGGCTCATCGGCGGGGCCGCGGTGGCGCTGCTGGTGCAGCGGCCGCCGCGGGAGCTGGCCGCACG
>DATIMX010000220.1:0-3499 GCA_035474935.1 Geodermatophilus sp.
ATCGCGGAGAGCGGAGGGCCCGGGCGAGCGCTCGCCCGCAGTCGGCGTCCCCGCAGGCGCGCACCGCCGTTCTGCTGGCCGCCTCGAGGGACCGTCCGCTGCGCAGGTCGGCCGCGAGAGCCCCCAGCCCCTCCGTGAGCGCCAGAAGCTGGCCCTCGCTGCGGTCTCCGCGCCGCCCCGCGACCCAGGCCCGCGCGCCGAGGAACGCGACGACGCCCGCCAGCGCCGCGACGAGCGGCGTGCTCAGGGATCCGCCGACGGCGGCCGCGACGACACCGGCAGCCGGGGCCACCGGTAGCGCTCCCGGCCTGATGCGCTCCGCGGCTCGTCCGGCGAGCGTCGCCAGCCGCGCCCGTCGAACGGCGCGCCGATCCGGCCACAGCAGGACGGCCAGGGCGGCCGACAGCAGCGCGCCGGTCATGGCAGCCGGGATCCGAGGCCGACAAGATCCCGCAGCCCGTCGGCGGCGGGGCACGAGCCACCGTCGGCGCGCCACGCGGACTCCACGGTCACGAACTCACCGGACCGGCTGACCACGCCCAGTTCGTCCACCCGCCGGCCGTTGGGCGCGCGGCGCAGGTGGACCACCACGGCCAGGGCGGCGGCCGCCTGGCTGTGCACCGCGGCGCGGTCCAGCCCGGCCGCGACGCCGAGGGCCTCCAGCCGCGCGGGCACCTCGGCCGGCCGGTTGGCGTGCAGGGTGCCGCACCCGCCGTCGTGACCGGTGTTGAGCGCCGCCAGCAGATCGGCCACCTCGGCGCCGCGCACCTCACCGACCACGAGCCGGTCCGGGCGCATCCGCAGGGCCTGCCGCACGAGATCCCGCACGGTCACCTGACCCACCCCCTCGACGTTCGGCGGCCGAGTGAGCAGACGCACCACGTGCGGGTGCGCGGGCGTGAGCTCCGCCGCGTCCTCGCACAGCACCAGGCGGTCGCCGGGGTCGCTCTCGCCCAGCAGCGCGGAGAGCAGGGTGGTCTTCCCCGAGCCGGTGCCGCCGGTGACCAGGAAGGCCAGGCGGCGGGCCACCAGTGCGCGCAGGAGCTGACCGCTCTCCCCGGGCAGCGTGCCCAACGCCGCGAGCTCGTCGAGGGAGAGCGCGCACCGCCGCAGGACGCGCAGGGAGAGACACGTCCCGCTGCCCGACACCGGCGCCAGGACGGCGTGCAGGCGGGTGCCGTCGGGCAGTCCGGCGTCGACCCACGGCGCCGCGTCGTCCAGCCGACGTCCCGCGGTCGCGGCCAGCCGGACGGCGAGCCGGCGGACGGCGTCGTCGTCGGGAAACCGCACCTCCGTCAGTTCCAGTCCGGTTCCCCGGTCGACCCAGACGTGCTCGGGCCCGTTGACCAGCACGTCGGTCACGCCGGGTGTCCGGAGCAGCGGCTCGAGCGGACCGGCGCCGGCCAGTTCGTCGACGGCGTTGCGGACGGCGAGCAGCACGTCGTCGTCACCCAGCAGCCCGCCGGCCTCCTCCCGGACCACGGCGGCGACCCCGGCCCGGGTGGGTGGTCCCGCCTCCAGTGCCAGGCGGGCGCGCACCCGGTCCAGCAGCGCGGGCGCGGTCACGACGCGCGCGCCGCGGGAGGCAGTGCGGCGAGGACCTGACGGGTCAGGCTCCCCAGCGGGGACCGTGCGGTGATCGTGGGCGGCTCACCCCGCTCGCCCCTCGGGACGGCGCTCCGGTCGTGCGGCAGCTCGGCGAGGACGGGGCGGCCGACCACGTCGGCGAGCTCGCTCCGCGACAGCCCGCCCGCGACGTGCCTGAGCACGAGCTGGGCGGTCGCCCAGCCGGAATCCGGGTCGTCCACGAGCAGCCGCGCGGCCGTGGCGGCCCGCAACCGGGCCGGGACGACGAGCACCGCCACGTCGGCGTCGGCCAGCACCGTGCGCGCGCCCGGCCACGCTCGCGGCAGGTCGACGACCACCGGGCGACCCACCGCACGGGCGGCGTCGACCACGGCGGTGAGCGCCTCGTCCGGCAGGTCGACCGGGGACGAACGGGACGCCGCGACGACGTGCACGCCGTCGACCTCGGGCAGTGCGGCGAGCAGCGCATCCCCGCCGACCCGTCCGCGCAGGCCGGTCAGCTCGGGCCAGCGCAGGCCCGCCACCCGCTCGGCGCCCAGAAGCAGGTCGAGCCCGGCGCCCCACGGATCGGCGTCCACGAGCACGGCCCCCGGCCCGGCGGCCAGGGCGAGAGCCGTCGCCACCGTGCTGGCGCCCGCGCCCCCGCAGCTGCCGCCCACGGCCAGCAGCCGCCCCCGCTCCACCGGTGACCGCACGGCGGCCGCGGACCGCGCCAGCAGCCACGACTCGTCGGCGGGCAGCACCGCCACCCGTTCGGCCCCGAGCTCCACGGCCCCGGCCCACTCCGCCGCAGGGAGCTCCCGCGCGGCCACCACGACCACGCCGGCGCGGCGCGGCAGCGCCCGCACCGCCCCGCCGGCGAGCGCGTCGGCGCCGACCAGCACGAGAGGCGCGTTCCGGTGGGCGCGGCGCAGCGCGGGGCCGCCGGTGGCGACCTCCGGCTCAGCTCCGGCGGCGGCGAGCAGCCGGAGGAGGTCGTCGAGAAGCACCTCGTCGGCGCTGACGACCAGCGGACGGGAGGAGGGAGGACGGGAGCGAGACACGCGCCGAGCCCACCCGACCTGGGCACACATCGCCAGAACCGGCGCCGAACTGTGGATGACCCGTTCGAGTGTGGACGGCGCGCGTGGTCCACCCGCCGCGACGCCGTCCACTTAGAGTCGTGCCTTGTGACCCGCGCAGCGGCGTTCTTCGACCTGGACAAGACGGTCATCGCCAAGTCCAGCGCGCTGGCCTTCGGCCGCCCGTTCTTCCAGGGCGGGCTGATCAACCGGCGCGCCGTCCTCAAGACCGCCTACGCCCAGCTCGTCTTCTCCCTCGCCGGTGCCGACGCCCAGCAGATGGAGCGGCTCCGCGCGCAGCTGACCGCGATGGTGACCGGGTGGGACGCCGTCACCGTGCACGACATCGTCCGCGAGACCCTGCACGAGATCGTCGACCCGCTCGTCTACGCCGAGGCCGCGGACCTCATCGAGGAACACCGTGCGGCCGGGCGGGAGATCGTCATCGTCTCCAGCAGCGGCGCGGAGATGGTCGAGCCGATCGGCGAGATGCTCGGCGTCGACCGGGTCGTGGCCACCCGCATGGTCGTCGCCGACGGGCGCTACACCGGCGAGATCGACTTCTACGCCTACGGCGAGAACAAGGCCGCCGCGATGCACCAGGTCGCCGCCGAAGGTGGGTACGACCTCGCCGACTGCTACGCCTACAGCGACTCGATCACCGACCTGCCGATGCTGTCCGCCGTCGGTCACCCGACCGCGGTGAACCCCGACCGGGGCCTCCGCAAGGCGGCGCTCGAGCACGGATGGCCGGTCCTGCAGTTCACCCGCCCGGTGAGCATGCGGGCCCGGTTCTCCGCTCCACCGGCCCCGGTCGTCACCGGCGCGGCCGTCGGCGTGGGGGCGGCGGT
>DATIMX010000221.1:0-12728 GCA_035474935.1 Geodermatophilus sp.
CGGCCACCGCGCGGCTCGCCGCCGGCGACGAGGCGGACCGGCCGGCGGCGGAGAAGAGCGCGTCCAGCCGCGCGGTCGCCCTCTCCAGCAGTTCCGGCCGGTACTCCCACGGCTGCGACCACGGCCGGTCCAGCACGAGCAACCGCAGCGCCGGCCCGGAGGTCACCCGCAGCAGGTCCGCGACCAGCGTCAGGTTGCCGGTCGACTTCGCCATCTTGGCGCCGTCCTGGGACACCGCTCCGACGTGCACCCGGCTGCGCGCGAACGGCGCCACCCCCGAGGCCGCCTCGGCCATCGCCGCCTGGTGCGCGTGGTGCGGGAACGCCAGGTCGGCGCCGCCCACCAGGACGTCCACGCTGTGACCCAGGGTCGCAGTCGCCATCGCCGCGCACTCCGCGTGCCAGCCCGGCCGCCCCCAGCCCCACGGGGAGGGCCAGGCGGGGTCCCGCTCGCCGGAGGGCCGCCACACCGGCACGTCGAAGGGGTCCTCGCGCAGCGGGTCGTCCGGGCCGTCGCCGAACTCGGCGGCCAGCTCGCGCGCCCGGTCGGAAGGCAGCCCCGACGCCGCCACCGCCTCGGCGCCGCGGAAGAACACGTGCCCCTCCCGCTCGTACGCCCGGCCGGCCCGCAGCAGCGCCGCGGCGAGCTGCTGCACGTGCGCGATGTGGTGCCGCGCCCGCGGTGCGTGGGTCGGCGGCCGCACTCCGAGGGCCCGCATGTCCTGCTCGAAGGCGAACTCCTGGCTCAGCGCGAACTCGTCGAAGTGCCGGCCGCGGGCGTCGGCGGCGCGGGTCAGCACGTCGTCGACGTCGGTCACGTTCCGGCTGGTCACCACGTCCGCGCCGGCCAGCCGCAGCACCGACCCGAGGACGTCGGCCCACACGAACGTGGCCGCGTGCCCGAGGTGGGTCACGTCGTAGGGCGTGATCCCGCAGACGTACACGCGCGCGGGGCTGACCACCGGCAGCGGTCGCCCGCCCAGCCGCAGGTCGGCGCTGCGGACGTCGACCGGTTCGGCGACGCGGCCGGCGACGCCGACGATCCCGGAAGAGGTGACTGGAGACGGGGCCATGCCGCCATCCTGCCCGCCGCGGTCAGCCCTCCTGCAGCAACCCGAGGACGCTGCCCGAGCCGGAACGGGTCATCGGCGCCGGGTGGGGGCTGTGCGAACGTTCCCCCATGGTCGCCGTCCTCTCGATCCAGTCCCACGTCGCCTACGGCCACGTCGGCAACTCCTCGGCCGTCTTCCCCCTGCAGCGCCTGGGCATCGAGGTGTGGCCGGTGCACACCGTGCAGTTCTCCAACCACACCGGCTACGGCGAGTGGAAGGGCCGGGTCTTCGACGGCCCGGCGATCGAGGAGGTCGTCGACGGCATCGCCGAGCGCGGTGTGCTGGGCAGCTGCGACGCCGTCCTCTCCGGCTACCTCGGCTCGGCCGACATCGGGCACGCCGTCGTCGGCGCCGTGCAGCGGGTGCGCCAGGCCAACCCGGCGGCGGTCTACTGCTGCGACCCGGTCATCGGCGACGTCGGCCGCGGCGTCTTCGTCCGCCCCGGCATTCCCGACTTCATGCGCGAGGTCGCCGTCCCCGCCGCCGACCTGGTCACCCCCAACCACTACGAGCTCGACCACCTCGCGGGGACGACGACGCGGACGCTCGACGAGGTGCGGGACGCCGTGGCCGCCGTCCAGGCGCTGGGCCCGCGGGTCGTGCTGACCACCTCGCTGGTCACCGACGACACCCCCGGGGACGCCGTCGACCTGCTCGCCTCCGAGGGCGGCCGGCACTTCCGGGTCCGCACCCCCCGGCTGGACGTCGCGGTCAACGGCGCCGGCGACGCCATCGCCGCGCTCTTCCTCGCCCACTGGCTGGCCGGCCGGGACGCCGGCAGCGCGCTCGGTGCGGCCGCCGCGTCGGTGCACGGCCTGCTGGCCGCCACCGAGCAGGCGCGCTCGCGGGAGATCCTGCTCGTCGCCGCGCAGGAGGAGGTCGTGTCCCCGAGCCGCACCTTCGCCGTCGAGGAGGTCTGAGAAAGGACCCCCTGCCCCCCACCGCTCGTCATGGGCCCCGTCCTCCTCACCGCTCGCAAGCTCGCGGCGAGCCTCTGGACGGGGCCAGCGGTACCCGGGACGGGGCCTAGGGCACCAGCACCAGCTTTCCGTGGGTGTGGCCGGCCATGCCCTGCCGGTGCGCCGCGGCGACCTCCTCCAGCGGGAAGGTCCCGGCGACGACGACCTCCAGCCGGCCGGCGCCGGCGGCCTCCGCCAGGTCCGGCCGGGCGGCGTCCCGCAGCTCGGTGCCGGGGTCGGCGCCCGGCCCGCCGCCGAGGGCCTTGATGCCCTCGCTCGCGGCGCGGCCGAAGGCGGCGATGGTGGCGATCCGCTGCCGGTCGGCGACCAGCTCGAGGGAGACGTCGACGGCCTCGTCGGTGCCGACCAGATCCACGGCGGCGTCCACGCCGTCCGGCGCGAGCTCGCGGACCCGGTCGGCCAGCCCGTCGCCGTAGCGCACCGTCTCGGCGCCGAACCGGCGCACCAGCTCGGCACCGCCGCCTCCGACCGTGCCGATCACGCGGGCACCGCGCAGCGCCGCCAGCTGGACGGCCATCAGTCCCACCCCGCCGGCGGCGCCGTGCACCAGCACGGTGTCGCCCTCCCCCACCCCGGTGGCGGTGAGCGCGTGCACGGCGGTGGCGCCGGTCAGCATCAGCCCGGCGGCCTGCTCCCAGCCGAGGGACGCCGGCTTGGGCACCAGCGCGGACGCGCGGACGACGAGCTCGGCGGCGTACCCGCCGGAGACCCGGAACCCGATGACCTCGTCCCCCACGGCGAGGGCGACGTCCGGACCGACCGCGGTGACCACCCCGGACACCTCGGAGCCGAGGCGCCGCGGCAGCGCGGCCGGGTCGGTGCCGAACGCGCCGGTGTAGCTCTTCCAGTCCGCCGGGTTGACCCCGGCGGCGCGGACCTCGACCCGCGCCTGCCCGGGGCCGGGGTCGGCGACCGGCTGGTCGACGACGGTGAGCACCTCGGGACCGCCGTAGGCGGTCGCCAGGACGACGCGGGTCACTCCGACGCGGCCGCGGCGGTGTTGCCCTCGCCCTGCTGGCTGCTGGGCGGGCCGATCCACACGGTCTTGGCGTTGCAGAACTCGTACATGCCCACCTCGGTCAGCTCCCGGCCGTAGCCGCTCTGCTTGACCCCGCCGAAGGGCAGCTCCGGGTAGCTGGTGGTCATCCCGTTGACGAAGGCCATGCCGGACTGGATGTCGCGGATGAACCGCAGCCGCTCGCCCTGGTCCTCGCTCCACAGGTTCGAGCCGAGGCCGTAGACGTGCTCGTTGGCCAGCCGGATCGCCTCGTCCAGGTCGGCCACGGTGTGCAGCGCGGCGACCGGCCCGAAGACCTCCTCCGACCAGATGCCCATCTCCGGGGTCACGTCGGTGACCAGGGTCGGCTCGTAGAACCAGCCGGGCCGGTCCACCCGCTTCCCGCCGACCACCACGGTGGCGCCCTTCTCGACGGCGTCCTGCACGTACCCCTCGACGTCCTCGACCCCCGACTCGGTGGCCAGCGGGCCGACCTGGGTGCCCTCGTCCATCGGGTCCCCGACGGTCAGAGCCGCCATCTTCTCGGCGAACAGCCGGGTGAACTCCTCGGCGACGTCGGCGTGGACGAAGAACCGCTTGGCGGCGATGCAGCTCTGCCCGTTGTTCTGGCAGCGCGCGGTCACCGCGACCTCCGCGGCCCGGTCCAGGTCCGCCGAGGGCATCACGATGAACGGGTCCGAGCCGCCCAGCTCCAGCACCGTCTTCTTCAGCGCGTCCCCGGCGACCGTGGCCACCGCCTGCCCGGCGGCGTTCGACCCGGTGAGCGTCGCGGCCACCACCCGGTCGTCGCGCAGCACCCGCTCCACCGCACCGGAGCCGATGAGCAGGGTCTGGAAGACGTCGTCGGGGAAGCCGGCCTTGCGGAACAACTCCTCCAGGTACAGCGCGGTCTGCGGCACGTTGCTGGCGTGCTTGAGCAGGCCGACGTTGCCGGCCATGAGTGCCGGAGCGGCGAAGCGCATCGCCTGCCACAGCGGGAAGTTCCACGGCATGACCGCCAGGACCACACCCAGCGGCTGGTGGACGACGTAGGCCTCGGTCGCACCGACCGCCTGCGCGTCGGCCGGCTTGGGCTGCAGCATGTCCTCGCCGTGCTCGGCGTAGTAGCGCAGCGCCTTGGCGCACTTGCCGACCTCGGCCTGCGCCGAGGCCAGCGTCTTGCCCATCTCGGTGGTCATCAGCTCCGCGACGCTCTTGGCGTCGGCGTCGAGCACGTCGGCGGCGGCCCGCAGCCAGCCGGCCCGCTGCCGCGGGCTGGTCAGCCGGTAGCCCTCGAACGCCGCGGCCGCCCGGGCGATCCGCTCGTCGACGGCGTCGTCGGACAACGGCTCGAAGGTCTGCAACGTCTCGCCGGTGGCGGGGTTGATCGTGGCGATGGCCATGGGTGTCCTCTCTCGGGGCGCTCGGTCTCGGCTGGAGCCCGGGGATCAGGTCTTGCTCTTGCCCTGTGCGCTCGAGTGCTCGTGCCGGTCGTCCCCCGTGCTGACGTGCCGCATCTGCTTGCTGGCGCCGGTGGTCACGCCGGCCTCGCTGGGCGAGAGCCCCTCCTTCTTGGCCTGGCGGGCGGCGGCCTGCTGCTCCTGCTGGTCGGTCTTCTTGCTCATGGGGGTCCGGTTCCCCGCAGCGGGGGCGCGCACACCCGACGGAGCGGACACCGTCGGTCGTCCGCCGGCAGGGGTTGGCCACTCGCCGCAGGGGTACCGGCGGCGCGGTCCGGGCCCGGCCAGCGCCCGGGACCCCTCCTCCGAGGAGCACGATGCCCCCCTCGCCGGCCCTCGGGAGCCGGGTCGCGTCCGCCCCGGCCCCGGAGGGGCTGCCGCCCGGGGAGGCCCTCGCCCGGCCCGTCCGCGCCGCCACCGCGGTCTCGACCGGGGCGGCGGGAACGGCGTGCCTGGTCGAGCTGACCGTCCCGGATGGCTGGGGGGACGCGGCGCCGGCCGTGCTGGTGGCCGGGCTGCTGCTCGGCCTGCCGCACGGGGCGGTGGACCACCTGGTCCCCGGGTTCCGGCTGGGCTGGCGGCTCCGGGTACTCGCCGGGTTCGCCGCCCTCGCCGCGGCCGGCTGGCTGGCGTTCCGCACCGCCCGCCGGTGGGTGGCGGGCGTTCGTGGCCACCGACGTGCCGGTGCTGGCGGCGCTCACGCTCCCGCACGTCCTGGTGGTCGGCTGGCTGGACCGCCTGGAGTCGGGAGGACGGCGAACGTCCGGCGGGCCATGAGATCGGCGTCGAAGGCGGCGACCGCCCGGGCCCGCGCGCGCCGGCCCAGCTCCGCGCGCGCGGCCGGGTCGGCGAGCAGGCCGGCCAGCGCCGCGGCCAGCGTCCCGGCGTCCTCCGGCGGGACGACGACGGCGTCGGCGCCGACCGCGACCGCGACGTCCCCCACGTCGGTGGCCACGCACGGCAGCCCCTCCGCCATGGCCTCCAGCAGCACCAGGGGCAGTGCCTCGCGGCGGGAGGACAGGCAGAAGACGTCGAGGCCGGCGAGGAAGCCGCGGACGCCGTCGACGAACCCGCGGAAGGTGACCGGCAGGCCGGCCGCCGCGGCGCGCAGCCGGTCGCCGTCCCGCCCCTCGCCGCCGACCACCACCTCGACCGGCTCGCCGTCGCCGGTCAGCACCCGGACGGCGTCGAGCAGCACGTCGAAGCCCTTCTGTTCGGTCAGCCGGCCCAGCGCGCCGATCCGCGGCACCGCCCGCCCGGCCGGCCCGGCCGGGTCGGCCGGCACGTCGACGCCGTTCGGGACGACGTGCACCCGGTGCGCGGGCACGCGCAACTCGGTGACCAGCTGGTCGCGGGCGCCGGCGGCCGGCGTGAGCACGGCGGCCATCGCGCCGTAGAGGCCGGCCAGGTGCGCCCGCTCCTCCCCCGTCCCGGGATCGCCGGGCAGGTGCAGGACGCCGACGGTGGGCGCGACCGCGAGCGCCGCCGCCACCGCCGCCGCGTTGGACCCGGGGTCGACGAGGTTGACCAGCACGGCGTCCGGGCGCTGCGCGGCCAGCGCGGCCCGCACCGCCGGCGCGGTGCCCGAGTGCCGGGCCAGCGGGACGACGGCGAGCCGGTCGGGCGGCAGCAGCGGCGCGAATCGGGCGGCCAGCGGCTCGGCGCAGACCAGCGACGCCGTCCGGCCCTGGTCGCCGGCGCGGCGCAGCAGGTGGGTCAGGTAGACCTCGGCGCCGCCCCAGTTCTGGGAGTCGCAGACCAGCGAGACGCGCGAGCCGGTTCCGCGGACCGACCCTGACCCCTCGTCTCTGGAGGCTCCGGCGGTGAGTGCAGCTGCACTCAGCGCCGGAGCGTCCCGGGACGACCCTCCTGCGCGTGCGGCGGGCGCGCCGCTCACCCGGCGACCTCCCGGACCGCGGCGAGCACGTCCCGGGGCCGCACCGAGTCGGCGCAGCGGAAGTCGATGGGGCAGACCAGGTGCGGGCAGGGCGCGCACGGCACATCGGCGACCAGCGCGCGGTGCCGCGGACCGGGGTGCGCCCAGCGGACCGGGTCGCCGGGCAGGAAGACGGTGACGCTGCGGGCGCCCACCGCGGCGGCCAGGTGCGCCGAGCCGGTGTCGTTGCCGACCAGCACCGCGGCGTCGCGCAGCAGCGCGGCCAGCCCGCCGAGGCTGGTGGCGCCGGTGAGGTCGACCGCCGGGGCACGCATCGCGGCCACCACCGCCGCGCCGACCGCCCGCTCCCCCGGCCCACCGGTGACGACGACGGCCAGCCCGTCGGCGGCCAGCGCGTCGCCCACGTCGGCGTACCGCTCGGCCGGCCACATGCGGGTGGGCGAGGAGGCGCCCGGGTGCAGGACGGCGTAGCCGCCGGGCACCAGGCCCGTGCGGGCCAGCGTCGCCGCGTGCTCGGCCGCGTCGGCGGGCGTCATCGGGAAGGCCATCTCCGGCGGGCCGGCCGGCGGCAGGCCGAGGTGCTCGAACAGCCGGGTGTGCCGCTCGGCCTCGTGCAGGTGCACCGGGTAGCGCAGGTGCAGGTGCTGGGTGCCGGGCGGCGGCTGCCAGCCGGTCGGGGCAAAGCCGCCGACGAGCCGGGCGCCCAGGGCCGCGGTGACCCGGTTGGCGGCGGGCCGGTCGCCGTAGACCTGCAGCGCCAGGTCGAAGCGCCGCTCGGCCGCCGCAGCGGTGAAGGCTGCCCAGGACGCCGGGTCCGGCTCCCGGCCGGGCGGGCGGTCGGGGACGTCGTCCGCCCCGGGGAAGGGCAGCAGCTCGTCGACGGCTTCCCCCATCCGCGCCACGACCGCGGCGGTCTCCGGCCAGGTGACCAGGCTGACCCACAGGTCGGGCCGGGCGGCGCGCAGCCGGCGCAGCGCGGGCAGCGAGCAGAGCAGGTCGCCCAGGCCCACGCGCAGCCGCACGAGCGCGATCCGGCGCACCGCGGGGTCGACCAGGGGTCCGCTCACCTGCCCGTCCTCTCCCCCGGCGGGCGTCCGCCGGGTCTGCTGTACTGCGGGTCCTGTCCAGAACGGGCAGGTCCCATGCGTGTGGGAGGTCCGGTGGTGCACTCCTCCAGCCCGCACGTGCTGCGGTTGTGCAGCGTCTTCGAGCCGGTGCGGGTCGACGGACGGTCCGCTCGGTACGACCCGATCGGCGGCATGCAGAACCACACCGCCACGCTGACCCGCTGCCTGGACGCCCAGGGGCACGCGCAGACGGTGGTCACCTCGCGGCTGGCCGGCCCGCGCGGTGTCACCCGGCTCGGCCGCTCCGCCGTCGTGCACCGCACCGGGCTGCCGCTGCCGCGGCTGCGCCAGCTGTGGGCGCTCGACGCGCTGCGCGTCGTCCTGCGGTGGCCGGCGCGGCCGGTGGACGTCGTGCACGCGCACCAGGGTGAGGACCTCGCCACCCTGCCGCTGGCCCGGCTCGCCGCGCGGCGGCACCGCTGCCCGCTGGTGGTCACGGTGCACTGCAGCGTCGGGCACACGCTCACCGGCCGGGGCCTGCGCACCCGGCTGCTGCGGGCGCTGGGCGGGTGGGTCGAGCGGTCGGCGCTGCGCCGGGCCGACGCGGTCGTCGTCCTCACCGACCGGACCGCCGCCGCGCTGGCCGCCGACGGCGTGCCGGCCGCCCGGGTGCACACCATCCCGTCCGGCTTCGACCCGGGCCTCTTCGCCGGCGGCTCCCCCGACGTCTTCCCGCACGTCGCACGGCCGCGGATCGGCTACGTCGGCCGGCTGGCGCCGCAGAAGCGGGTCGACCGGCTGGTCGAGGCGTTCGGACGGATGCGGGAGCCGGCGTCCCTCGTCGTCGTCGGCGACGGCCCCGACCGCGAGCGGGTGCACGGGCTGGCGGCCGGCCTGCCGCGGGTGCACCTCAGCGGGTTCGTCGAGCACACCGCCGTCCCGGCCGTGCTGGCCTCGCTCGACGTGCTGGTGCTGCCGTCGGCCTACGAGGAGATGGGCTCGGTGCTGACCGAGGCCATGGCCTCGGGGCTGCCGGTGGTGGCCAGCGACGTCGGGGGCATCCCCGAGGTGGTGCGCGACGGGCAGACCGGCCTGCTCGTACCGCCCGAGGACGTCGCCGCGCTGGCCGCGGCGCTGGACCGGCTGGCCGCCGACCCCGGCCTGCGGGCCCGGCTGTCGGCGGGGGCGCGTGCCCGGGCCGCCGAGTACGCCTGGCCCCGGCTGGCCGCGCGGGTGGCCGCCGTCTACGCGCGGGTGCGGGGAGGGTGCGCGGTGGAGGTCGCCGCGTGACGGCGGTCGGTGTGCTCGTGCCGGTGTACGACCAGGCCGCCTTCCTGCCCCGCGCGCTGGAGGGCCTGCGCGCGCAGCGGTCCGGCGACTGGACGGCGATGGTGCTCGACGACGGCTCGCCGGACCCGGAGGCGGTCGCCGACGTCGTGGCCGCCCTCGACGACCCGCGGGTGCGGCTGGTCCGGTGGGCGGGCAACCGCGGGCTCGGCGCGACGCTGAACGCCGGGCTCGACGCGCTGGACGCCCCCCTGGTCGCCTACCTCCCGGCCGACGACGTCTGGTCCCCCGACCACCTCCCCGCGCTGCTCGACTGCCTGGCCCCGCCCGGCGTCGTCCTGGCGCGGTCGGGCCTCGCCGAGCCGTCGCACACCCCCTACGAGCAGCTGGTGCAGGTCGCGCACCGGCTCACCGCCGACCGGTGGACCGAGCGGGCGACGCTCGAGACCGACGACCTGGGCCGGCTGATGTGGGACCGGCTGCGGGCCCGCGGGCGGACGGCGGACACCGGCCGGGTCACCTGCTCGTGGACCCGCCACCCCGGCCAGCGCTCCGCCGCGCTGCGCGAGTCGCGGGACGGCGGGCTGAACGTCTTCCGCAGCCGCTACCGGGTGCGCGAGCCGCTGCGCTTCGCCTCCACCGACGGCGGGGACGTCGACGAGGTCGCCCGCTACGCGCGGTTCCGGTCGCGGTCGTACCCGGCCGACGGGCTGTCGGTACTGCTGGTCGGCGAGCTCGCGCTCAACCCCGAGCGGGTGCTGGCCCTGGCCGAGCGCGGCACCCGGCTGACCGGGCTCTGGACGACCGACGGCCTCGGCGACGCCACCGTGGGCCCGCTGCCGTTCGGGCACGTGCCCGACCTCCCCCGCGACCGGTGGCGCGAGGCCGCGCGCGCACTCGCACCCGACGTCGTGTGGGCGCAGCTGAACTGGCGGGCAGTGCCGTTCGCGCACGCGGTGCAGTCGGCGTTCCCCGAGCTGCCGTTCGTGTGGACGTTCAAGGAGGCGCCGCAGCGCAGCACCGTCCGCGGGGAGTGGCCACTGCTGGCCGACCTGGTGACGCGGGCCTCGGCGTCCCTGTTCGCCACCGAGGAGGAGCGCGACTGGTTCGCCCTGGCGCTGTCCGGCCGGGTCGACCCCGCCCGGCTCGGGGTGCTGGACGGCGACCTGCCCAAGCGGGACTGGCTGGACGCGCCGCTCACGCCGAAGCTGTCGGACGCCGACGGTCAGCCGCACACCGTCGTCGCCGGCCGGCCGTCGGGGCTGGACCTCGACTGGGTGCTCGGGCTGGCCGCGCGCGGCGTGCACACCCACCTCTACGGGCAGGTGCGGGCGCCGGGGCCGAAGGGCTCGTGGACCGGCTGGCTCGACGCCGCGCTCGCCGCCGCGCCGGGCTTCGTGCACGTGCACCCGCCGGTCGGACCGGAGGAGTGGGTGCGCGAGCTGTCGCGGTACGACGCCGGGTGGCTGCACCGCTTCGACAGCGCCAACGGCGGCGACCTGCGGCGGGCCACGTGGGACGACCTCAACTCCCCCGCCCGGCTGCCGGTCTACCTGGCCGCGGGGCTGCCGCTGCTGCAGCAGGCCAACCCCGGGTCGCTGGTGTCGGTGGAGCGGGTGCTGCGCCGCGACGGGACCGGCCTGTCCTACCGGTCCGCCGACGACGTGGCCGACGTCCTGGCCGGTGAGCTGGCGTCCCGGCGGGGCACGGCGGCGGCGCTGGCGGTGCGCGAGCAGCACACCTTCGACGCGCACGCCGACCGGGTGCTGGAGCTGTTCGGCTCGGTGGTGCGCTGAGAAAGGACCTCCCTGCCCCCGCCACCCGCGAGCTCGCACCAGGCCCCGTCCAGAGGCTCGCCGCGAGCTTGCGAGCGGTGAGGAGGACGGGGTCCTTCAACCTGCAGGGAGGCCGCTGTCCGGCTCGTCCTGTCGGGCTCTGTCCTGTCACACCCCCGGCCTACCGTCGCGGCGTGTCGATCGAGCTGCGGTGGGCGGTGACGGACGGGCCGGCGGGCACCGCTGCCGTCACGCTGCCGGAGGACGGGATGGCCGTCCGCGTGCTCGGCCTCGACCGCAGCCGCGGCTTCTGGTGCTCGCGCGAGGCCGGCGGGTGCGGCGGCCGGCTGGTCCTGGAGGCCCGGGACGGCGCCCGGCCGCGGTTCCGGCACTCCGGCGACGTGCGATGTCCCTTCACTGCGTCCGACGCGGGACCGGCCTACGAGCACCTCCGCCACCGGCGGGCGCTGGGGGCGTGGCTGGCCGCGCAGGGCTTCCGGGCGGTGCTCGAGGAGGTTCCCGGGAGCGGCGGGCTGCGCGTCGTCGTGGCCGAGGTGAGCTGCGCCGTCGTCGTCCAGCTCGCACCCCTGTCGGACACCGCCTGGCGAGAGCGCGACGACCGGTACCGCAGGCAGGTCCGGTACGTGACCTGGCTGTACGGACCCGCGGCCGAGTCGGCCGGCGACACCGAGCTGGCCGTCCGGGGCGTCGCCTACGCGGTGCGCCGGCACAACACCGGGCTCCTCGTCGGCGTCCGGGACGTCGACGGCGGAACGCGCTGGGTGCGACTCGGCGCCTGCCGCCTCACTCCCGACGGGTTCGAGGCACCCGGCGCCGCGGAGGCCCGGGCGCTGCACGCCTGCCGCGCGGCCGACCGGCAGGAGGCGGCGCGACGCGCCGCCCGGTGCGCGGAGCAGGGGCCGCGGGACCACCCGCGGGTCGAGGCGCCGCCCTTCCTCCCGTTCCCCGCGTAGCGGACCCGCCCGGCTACTCGCCGGTGGCGCCGTCGATCGCCTCGCGCAGCAGGTCCGCGTGGCCGTTGTGCCGGGCGTACTCCTCGACCAGGTGCAGCAGTATCCAGCGCAGCGAGTACCCGTCGTGCCGACCCCACGGCCGGTCCACGGTGTCGAGCGGGAGCTGGTCGACGACCTTGCCGACCGCCTCGGTGACGGCGTGCCAGGTCGCCCAGGCCTCGTCGACGTCGGCCTGGGTGACGGTGGCCGGGTCGACCCGGAACTGCTCGTCGCGGTCCCGGACCACGTCGGGCCAGATGTCGTACGGCAGCCCGCCGAAGCCGACGAGCCAGCCGGTCTCCACCGCCGCGAGGTGGCGGACCATGCCGAGCAGGGTGAGGTCCGAGGTGGGGACGGCGCGGGTCGCCAACTGCTGCGGCGTCAGGCCCGCGCACTTCCAGGCCAGCGTCTCCCGCTGGTACTTCAGGAACCCGGTCACCAGCGTGACCTCGTCCCCGGTGAGCGAGGGCTCGGTGCGGTCGTCCTCGGGCGTCATGCCCACCTCCTCGTCCGGCGTCTGCCGCGGCAGTGTGCCGCACCGCGCAGAGGTCGCGGCCGGTGGCAGGTGCAGGGCACGGCGAGGTCGTGCGCGGTGCGTGCACACAGCGTGGGCCGGACGGCGCGCGGACAGCGCCGCGTGCACATCCCGCGGCCGGACGGCGGGCGCTACGACGCGGGCTGCTCCTCGGACGGCGGGCTCACGTCCTCCGGCGCGGGCACCCGCCTCTCCTGCGCGGGCACCCGCCTCTCCTGCGCGGGCACCCGTCCCTCCTGCGCGGGCACCGGCTCGTCCTGCGCGGGCACCGGCTCCTGCTGTGCGGGCACCGGCTCCTCCTGCGCCTCCGGACGCCGCCGGGTCAGGCGCAGGTGCGGCAGGTGCAGGCGCGGGACGCGCAGCGCCTCGCGGGTGTGCGCCAGCCGGTCGACGACCCGCGGTGACAGGTGCACGTGCGGGAGGTGTGCCAGGTGTGGGTGCGGGACGCGCTGCGCCACCAGCCCTGCCGCCCGCACGCGCAACCCCGCTTCCTCGCGCGCTCTGAGCGCCGCCCGGGCGGCCCGGTGATCACGTTCCCACCGCGCGGTGTTGCTCCGCGCCATCGCGATCACGAACGCGATCTCCAGCCCGAAGCCGAGCACGACG
>DATIMX010000222.1:0-18901 GCA_035474935.1 Geodermatophilus sp.
GCCGCCCGCACGCGCAACCCCGCTTCCTCGCGCGCTCTGAGCGCCGCCCGGGCGGCCCGGTGATCACGTTCCCACCGCGCGGTGTTGCTCCGCGCCATCGCGATCACGAACGCGATCTCCAGCCCGAAGCCGAGCACGACGACAGCCGCCCACTTCATGACGACCCACTCCCCGAGCGCCGCGGGAGCACGGCCCACCCGGCGTGCGCGGCGATGTCGGCAGGATCCGCCCCCCGGGGTTGCGGGACAAGTGCGTCCGCAACGACTCACCGCGCGACACGCCGATACACCTCCTGCAGCGCCACGACGTGGGCCGTGGGAGGGTGCCGCGACCGCACCCGCGCCCATCCCGCACGACCGAGCCGGCCCGCCCCGGCGGGGTCCGACAGCAGCCGGGTGAGCGCGCCGGACAGCGCGTCGGCGTCCCCGGGCGGCACCAGGAGCCCCGTCGTGCCGTCGTCCACCAGCTCGGGGACGCCGCCCACCGCGGAGGCCACCACCGGCACGCCCTGGGCCGCGGCCTCGAGCACCGCCATCGGGCAGTTCTCCCACCACAGTGCCGGCAGGACGGCGACCGCCGCGGCCCGTAGCTCGGCGGCGACGCGGTCCGGCGCCAGCGGACCCAGGACGTCGACCGGCAGCCCCTCCGCCGCGACCCGCGCCCGCACCGCCCGCTCCAGCCGGCCGGACCCGGCCAGCCGCACCCGCACGCCCTCCGGCAGCCGCCCGGCGGCGTCCAGCAGGGTGTCCACGCCCTTCTCCGCGACCAGCCGGGAGGCGTACAGCACCGCCGGCGGGTCCCCGGGTGCGGGCCGGGGCGAGGGCGCCGCGACCACCGGGTTGGGCAGCACCTCGACCCGGTCGGCCGGCAGCCCGCCCTCGACCACCCGGTCGCGCAGGAACGCGCTCGGCGCCACGAACCGGTCCACCCGGTCGTAGACGCCGCGGGCGCGGGCGGCGTAGGAGTCCACCGCCGCGGCGACCGACCGCCACCGCGAGCCCTCCAGGCAGCGGTGCCGCACCACCTGCCAGTAGCCGCCGGAGAGGCAGCGGGTGCAGGGCGCGCCCTCGGTGAACAGCCGGAAGTTCGGGCAGACCGGCTTGTAGTCGTGCAGCGTCATCACCGTCGGCACGCCGCGGCGCTGCAGCGCGTCGAGCACCGAGAGCGTCAGCCGCTCGAAGACGTGGTGCACGTGCGCGACGTCCGGCCGCACCTCGTCGACCACCCGCGCCAGCGCCCGGTACGCGGACGGCGACCACACCCCGGCCCACGCCTCCCCGAACCGGGTCCGCGCACCGGCCCCTGCCGCCACCGGCAGGGAGGCGCGCACCGGGGTGGGCAGGGTGCGCTCCTCGGCCACGGCGAAGGGCACCACCACGTGCCCGGCGGCCCGCAGCAGGTCCGCGGTGAGGACCAGCATCGTCTCCGCGCCGCCGGGCCCCTCGGTCCAGTGGTTCCCGACGAGCAGCACCCGCACGGCTCAGGGGCTCCCCGGCCCGGCTCCGAACCGCAGCACGGCCTGCAGCGGCGGCGCGGCCAGCCGGCGGCCGGCGAGGTCGGCGAGCAGCCGCGGCCCCTCCTCGAACGGCAGCATGTCGGTGACCAGGTGCCGGCGGACGTCGTGCCCGCGCTCGCGCAGCAGGTCGAGGGTGACCTCCGCCAGCGCCGTCCTCGGCCAGGCGCCGGCCATGCCCCGCGGCACCCGGCCGATCTGCGCGCAGACCACCGCGAGGCCGTTGTGGTGGAACTCCTCGCCGAGCCGCACCGCCTCGGCACCGGCCTGGTAGAAGCCCAGGTCGACGACGGTGCCCTGCGGGCGCAGCGCCTTGAGCCCGGTGGCCAGCGCGGCGTCGTGCCCGCGGCACTGCAGCACGACGTCGGCGCCGGCGTCCCCCGGCCCGTGCCGCCAGCGCTCCTTGACCGCGCGCCAGGCCGGGGAGGCGGGCTCGGCAGCGGCGCCGTCCGCGAGGGTGGTCAGGCCCAGCGCCTCGGCGACCGCGCGCCGCTCGGCGGAGGGCTCGGCGACGACGACGTCCGCGGCCCCGTGCCGCACGGCGAGCATCGCGCTGAGCAGCCCGATGACCCCGGCCCCGGTGACCAGCACGTGCCGGTCGCGCACGCCGGCGTCGACGCCCGCGCCCGGTCCGGCGACGTCGGCGGCGGCGTGCAGCAGCCCGTTGACGCAGATCGGCCCCATCTGGGCCAGGTAGACGCCCAGCAGCGGGTCGAGGTCGTCGGGGACCGGGATGACCGGCTTGACCGACGGGTCGGCGCAGGTGCCGGTGCGGTGCCCGTAGGCCATGGCGACCAGCTGCCCCTCGGCCAGGTCGGGGGTGCGGCTCTCGGTGACCCGGCCGACCTCCATGTAGCCCAGGCCGGTCACCGGGTAGGCGGCGGGCGGGCCGGCCTCGTCGAAGGAGCGCAGGTCGGGGTCCCAGTGCAGCAGGTGGTGCGGGTCGGTGCCGCGGACCAGCGCCACCTCGGTGCCGGCGCTGATGCCGCTCCACTCGGTGCGCACCCACGCCTGCCCCGGGCCGGGGTCGGGCTCCTCGGCGTCCAGGATCGCCGGCCGCCCCGGCTCGACGACGCCGATGCTGCGGATCGCGCGGCTCACAACGCTCCTCCGTTCGCTCCCGTCCGGCGGAGCCGGTCGATCACGGAGCCGCTCACAGCTGCACCGTCCCGCCGTCGGCGGCCGCGGTCGCGACGGCGACCGCCAGCCGGTGGGTGCGGAGTGCCTCTCGGTACGGCGTCCGGACGTCGTGCCCCTCGCCCCGGACGGCGGCCACGAAGGCGCGGTCCTCGGCCTCGAAGGGGTCGACGTCGCGGTCGATCGTGCGCTCGCCGTCGGCGTCGGTGACCACGAGCCGGTGCTCGGTGAGCCACAGGCCCAGGCCGGGGGCGACCAGCTCGACGCCGATCCGGTGCGCGCGGGGCAGCAGGCAGCTGGTGGAGAAGGACCCGACCGCGCCGCTCTCGAAGCGCAGCGCGGCGGTGCAGACGTCGAGGATGTCGCCGGGGCCGTCGGGCGATCGCGAGCCGGTGGCCCAGCCGCCCTCGACCTCCCCGACCAGCACCCGGGCGACGTCGAAGAGGTGGGTGGCCTGCTCGACGGTCTGCCCGCCGGAGCCGTCCTGCCGCGCCCACCAGTCCACCCGGGGCGCCCGGTCCAGCCACGTGCCGAGCACCATGCGGGCCGGCGCCCCGGCGAGCAGCTCGCGCGCCATCTCGAGGGTGTCGAGGTAGCGCCAGTGGTAGCCGACGGCGGTGAGCAGGCCGGTGGCGTCGATCCGGTCGGCCAGCGCCTCGGCGGTGGCGAGGTCGGTCGCCAGCGGCTTCTCGACGAACAGCGGCAGCCGGCGCTCGACGGCCGCCGTCTCGACCTCGCCGTGCGCGTGCGGCGGGACGCAGACCCACAGCGCGTCCAGGCGCTCCACGTCGAGCAGGTCCGCCCAGTGCGCGTAGGCCGCGGCCCCGGCGCGGGCGGCGAGCACCTCGGCCCGGTCGGCGCGCGGGTCGGCGATCCCGGCGACGGTCACGCCCTCGATGGAGGTGAGCGCGTCGAGGTGCCGACCGGCGATGAACCCGGCCCCGACCAGGCCGATCCTCGTCGTCATGTCCGCCTCCTGCCCGGGCCGGCCGGGCGGCAACCCTCGTCAGCCCCCGAGCCGGACGGGCCGGCCCTCGCGCCCTGCCCGGTCGGCGGCGCAGGCCAGGATGTGCGAGCGCAGCCCCTCGGCGTACGGGACCCGCACTCCCGGGGCCGCCCCGAGCAGCACGTCGAGGAACTCCCGGTCCTCGACGGCGATGGGGTCCTCGGCGGAACCGGTGGTCTCCTCCCCGTCGGCGCCGGAGACGCGCAGCTCGTGGTCGGCCAGGCCGCGCTCGGTCACCTGCACGGCGAGGCCCTCGGTGACCAGCTCCAGGCCGACGGAGTGGCGGCGGCCGAGAACCCGGGCCGAGGAGATGCTCCCCACGGCGCCGGAGGCGAAGGTCAGCAGCGTGGTGGAGGCGGCCGGGACGTCGCCCTCGGGCGCGGCCCGCTCGACCGCGGCGACGGTGTCGACCTCGCCGGCGAGCAGCCGGGCGAGGTCGAACAGGTGGGTGGTCTGCTCGACGACCTGCCCGCCCGAGGCCGCCCGGCGCGACCACCACGGCGCACCGGGCGTGCGGTCCAGCCAGGCACCGGTCACCAGCTGCACGGGCCGGTCCCGCAGCAGCTCCTGCGCTCGGTGCACGAGCCCCAGGTGCCGCCAGTGGTAGCCGACGGCGGTCGTCAGCCCGGCCGCCGCGACCCCGGCCCCGATCGCCTCGGCGGTGGCCAGGTCCGGTCCCAGCGGCTTCTCCACGAAGAACGGCAGGCCGCGGGCGATCGCCGCGGCCTCCAGGGGCCCGTGGGCGAACGGGGGGACGCACAGCCAGACGGCGTCCAGCTCCTCGGTCTCCAGGAGCGCGATCCCGTCCGGGTGGGGCCGCGCGCCGGAACGCGCGGCGGCCTCCTCGGCCCGCGCGGGGACGGCGTCGGCGACCGCGACGACCTCGACGTCGTCGAAGCCGGCCAGCGCGGCCAGGTGCCGACCGGCGATGAAGCCGGTGCCCACGACGCCGACCCGCAGGCGGCTCACCGCAGCGCCCCGCACAGGACGGACTCGTAGACCGCTGCGGTGTCCCTGGCCATCCGCTCCCGGGTGAAGCCGGCCAGGTAGCGACGCCGGCCGGCGTTCCCCTGCCGGCGCCGGAGCGCGGGGTCGGCGAGCAGCTGTCCCAGGGCCGGCACCAGCGCGGCCGGGTCCCCCGGCCGCACCAGCGCACCCGTGACGCCGTCGTCGACGACCTCCTCGGTGCCGATGACGCGCGTGCCCACCACCGGGAGCCCCGCCTCCATCGCCTCCAGCGTCACCAGCGGCATCCCCTCGTGCCGGGAGGGCAGCACGAACACGTCGGCCGCGGCCAGCAGCTGCCGGGCGTCGCCCCGGTGGCCGGGGAACAGGACGGCGCCGCCCACGCCGAGCCCGGCGGCCCGCTTCTCCAGCGCCTCGCGCAGCGGCCCGTCGCCGACCAGCACCACGGCGAGGTCCGGGAACCGCCCCAGCAACCCGGGGACGGCGTCGATCAGGTGCCACTGGCCCTTCATGTGGGTCAGGCGGCCCACGGTGAGGACGACGGGCTGCCGCGGGTCCAGGCCCAGGGCGGCGCGGGCGGCGTCCCGGCCGATCCGGTCGCGCAGCGGCGCCACGCCGTTGAGCACGGTGGTGAACCGTTCCGGGGGGACCCCGATCCGGGAGTAGGTGCGGCGCAGCCCCTCCGAGACGGCGATCAGCCGGTCGACCTCCTCGATCGCGTGGTGGTAGGCCCGCCGCTTGCGCGGGGAGGACACCAGGTAGGGCAGGTGCTGGGTCTGCACGACCGCCGGGCACCCGGCGCGGCGGGCGAGGCGCACGCCGTCCCAGTCCTCGGAGCCGGTGCCGACGTGGCAGTGGAAGACGTCGGCGGGGTGGGTGGCGAGGGAGTCCGACACCACGGCGGCGAAGCGGGGGTCGCGGGGTGAGGGCAGCGCCACGGTGCGGGCGCCCAGCTCGGCGGCGCGGTCCAGCAACCGCCGGCCGCCCACCGTCGGTCTCAGCATCAGCGCCACGTCGGCCGTCCCGGCGAACTCGGCGATCAGGTCCACCATGTGCGCGCCCATCCCCGAGGGGTCGGTCGACGGCGTGTAGAAGCAGATCGAGCGGCGCACGGCCATGGGCGTCCCCCGTGATCGGTATCCCTGGGCTCCGGGACGAGGAAAGCTACTGCCTCGCCGCCTCCCGCGGGACCGGAGCGGATCCCCGCCGACCTGCCCGGTCACCTGCCTGCCACCCACCCAGGTCGGCGACGGGCCCTCCGTGCTCGACGCCCGCGAGACCGTGGACCGGCGCGAGTCGGGCTGGACCGAGGTGGCGCTCGACCCGTCGACCTGAGCGCCCGCGGCGCGTTCACCGGGGAATCCCCGCGGGTAGGTCCGGGTCCCACGTGGAGCCGACGCGCGGGCCCACTGCAGGAGAGGGCACCACCGTGGCCGATGCGGTGACCGCCGACGAGCTGGTCCGGTCGCTGCGGTTGGACCCCGCGCCGCACGCCGAACCGGGCCAGCAGGCCCGCACGCCGGCCCCGCCGGGGGTCAGCCAGGCCAGCCGCGCCCCGCAGGAGGACCGGGTCGCCGGCGAGGACCGCCGGAGCGTCTGACACCGGGAGGACCCCGTGCAGATCGATCGCGACCACGTCGTCCAGGTGCTGCGCGCCGGCGGCCGCCGTGACGAGGCGGAGCGGGCTGAGCGGGAGCTCGACGTCCTCGTCGACACCGTCCGGGACGCCGACCTGCTCCGGGAGCTCGGGCTGGACCCGGACAGCCGCGCGCGGGGCGGCGGGCTCGCCCTGCGCTGACCGAGGACGAGACGACCGTGGCCGCCTCCACCGGAGAGGAGGCCCGGAGGACCGGGGACGAGAGGTGAGCCGGGCGCGTGCCCCCTGCCGACCAGCGGGTAGTGGCAGGCCATGACCGTCGACGTCGCCCCCGGGACCGTGGTCGTCCACACCGACGTGGTCTGCGCCTGGTCCACCGTGTCCCTGCAGCGCCTCTCCGCCGCCCGGTCGCGGCTGGGCCTCGACGACCCGGTGCGCGTCGACCACCGGCTGTACCTGCTCGCCCGCGGTTGCGACCGGGTCGGCGCCGGCGCGCTCGCCGCCGCGCTGGAGGGCGGCCGGGCCCGCGGACCGATGATGGCCGACCACCAGTCGCACGCCGACGAGGTGCAGGGCAGCCCGCAGTTCTTCCTCGCCGACGGCTCCGACGTGCACGACCCCGGCATCTCGCTGCACTGGGCCGACGCCGGTTACCCGCAGATCGACACCGATGACCCGGGTGCCCACGACGACCTCGTCCGACGCGCGGCCGACGCGGCGCAGGGCGCGGCATGAGCGGCCGGCTGGTCGCGGACGTCGTCGTCGAACGGCTGCGGCAGTGGGGCGTCCCGCGGGTCTTCGGCTACTCCGGGGACGGCGTCAACGCCGTCATGGGCGCGCTGCGGCGGGCGGGCGAGCCGGCCTTCGTGCAGGCCCGCCACGAGGAGGCGGCCGCGTTCATGGCCGTCGGGCACGCCAAGTACTCCGGCGGGGTCGGCGTGGTCGTCTCCACCCAGGGGCCGGGTGCGGTGCACCTGCTCAACGGGCTCTACGACGCCAAGCTCGACGGCGTGCCCGTCGTGGCGCTCATGGGTCAGCAGCAGCGCACCGTCCTCGGCTCGCAGTACCAGCAGGAGATCGACCTGCTCTCCCTCGTCAAGGACGTCGCCGCCCAGTTCGCCCAGACCGTCACGACGGCCGAGCAGGTGCCGCTGGTCCTCGACCGCGCCTTCCGCACCGCGCTGGCCACCCGTTCCCCCACCGTCGTCGTCCTCCCCCACGACGTGCAGCAGGAGCCGGCGCCGGAGCAGGAACAGCAGCACGGCGTCGTCGTCACCGCACCGACGTGGCGGCCCGGCCGGCTGCTGCCGCAGGAGGACGACCTGCGGGCGGCGGCCGACGTGCTCAACGCCGGACGGCGGCCGGCCCTGCTCGTGGGCCAGGGCGCCCGCGCGGCGCGCGACGAGGTCGTCGCCGTCGCCGAGCGGCTGGGCGCCGGCATCGCCACGAGCCTGCTCGGCAAGCCGTACGTCGACGAGACCCTGCCCTTCGCCGCCGGGGTCATGGGACACCTGGGGACGACGGCCAGCGGCCGGCTGCTGGGCGGCTGCGACACCCTGCTGATGGTCGGCACGAACGACCCGTGGACCGAGTTCTACCCACCGCCGGGACAGGCCCGGGCCGTGCAGGTCGACCTCGACGGCCGGCACCTGGGCAACCGCTACCCGGTCGAGGTGGGGCTGACCGGGGACGCCGCCGAGACCCTGCGGGCGCTCCTCCCGCTGCTGGACGAGCGGACCGACCGGTCGTGGCGCACCGAGGTCGAGGAGTCGGTCCGGTCGTGGCACCGGCTGTCGGCGCAACGGGCGCGGACGCCGGCCGAGCCGGTCAACCCCGAGGCGGTGGTGGCCGAGCTGAGCCCACGGCTGCCCGCCGACGCCCAGGTCGCCGTCGACGTCGGCTCGGTGACCTACTGGTACGCCCGCCACCTGCGGCTGCCGGCCGGGGTGCCGGCCCATCTGTCCAGCACGCTGGCCTCCATGGGCTGCGCGGTGCCCTACGGGCTGGCCGCGAAGCTCGCCGCACCGGACCGCCCGCTGGTCGCCCTGAGCGGGGACGGGGCCATGCAGATGCTGGGCAACGCCGAACTGGTCACGGTGGCGCACCGCTGGCGACAGTGGGCCGACCCGCGGTTCGTCGTCTGCGTCCTGCACAACCGGGACCTGGCCGAGGTCACCTGGGAGCAGCGGGAGATGGAGGGCGACCCGCGCTTCGACGACAGCCAGTCGCTGCCGGACTTCCCCTACGCCGGGTACGCCGACCTGCTCGGCCTCACCGGCATCCGGGTGACCGACCCCGCGCAGCTCGGGTCCGCCTGGGACCGGGCGCTGGCCGCCGACCGGCCCGTCGTCCTCGAGGTGCTCACCGACCCGGACGTGCCGCTGCTGCCGCCGTTCCCGGCCGGCGAGTCGAAGCTCGGGTCCTTCCGCGCCGGCCTGGAGCAGGAGGGCCCGTCCGGCGCGCACGCCCGGCGGCTGCTCGACGCCTACGCCGAGCACGAGGAGGCCGACTGAGGGAGGACCCCATCAGGGATGCCGCCGACGGGGCCGGGCGTGCGGCGGCGCCCGGTGGGTAGTCGGGGTCCGTGGCTGACACCCAGGACGGTCCCGACCTGCACCCGACGACCCGCGAACTCGCCAGCGGCCCGAACTACGCCGCGATCAGCACGCTGATGCCGAGCGGACACATTCAGACCCAGTACATCTGGGTCGGTACCGACGGGGAGCGGCTGTACGTCAACACCGAACCGCACCGGCAGAAGTTCAAGGACCTCGAGCGGGACCCGCGGGTGACCCTGGCGATCCGCGACGAGCAGGACCCCTACCGGTACGCCGAGGTCCGCGGCCGCGTGGTCGGGACCGAGCGGGGGCAGAAGGCCCGCGACCAGATCGACGAGCTGTCCCAGAAGTACGACGGCAAGCCGTATCCCGCGGAGAACATCAGGACCGAGCGGGTCACCGTCTGGATCGAGCCGGAACGCCAGACGATCGCCGGCTGAGGCGACGCCGTCCTCCCCGCCTCGAGCTGACGGAGGCCGGGGAGGACGGCGGCCCGCCTGCCGGGACCCGCCGCGGCCCCGTCCGGGGCACCGCCCTGAGCCTGCGAAGGGTGGGGAGGACGGGGTCCTTCTCCAGAGGGCCTCCCTCAGGGCAGGCCGGTCAGCAGCTTGTCGAGGGTCACCGGCAGGTGCCGCACCCGCACGCCGGTGGCCCGGTGGACGGCATTGACGACGGCCGCAGCGGTGCCGACGATGCCGATCTCCCCGATGCCCTTGGTGCCCATCGCGTTGACGTACGGGTCGTGCTCGTCGAGCCAGTGCGCCTGCACGTCGCCGACGTCGGCGTTGACCGTGACGTGGTACTCGGCGAGGTCGTGGTTGGCGACCTGGCCGACGCGCGGGTCCCAGACGCTGTTCTCGTGCAGCGCCATCGACAGCCCCATGGTCATCCCGCCGACGAACTGCGACCGGGCCGTGCGGGGGTTGACGATCCGGCCGGCGGCGAAGACCCCGAGCAGCCGCGGCACCCGCAGTTCACCGGTGTCGGCGTGCACCCGCACCTCCACGAACTGCGCACCGAAGGCGTAGGAGGCGTGGTCCTCGTCCTGGGCGGCCTGGTCGACGGCTCCGGAGGTCTCGTCGCCGTCCTCCGGGCGCGGCCCGAACTTGCCGCGGAACTCACGCGCGGCCACCACCACCGCCGAACCCCAGGTGTTGAGTCCCGAGGAGCCGCCGGCCACCGAGGCGACCGGGTACCGCGTGTCGCCGATGCGCACCTCGACGTCCTCCACGGGCACGTCGAGCGCGTCGGCGGCGATCTGCGGCAGCGTCGTCCAGGTGCCGGTGCCGAGGTCGGCCGCGCCGATTTCGGCGACGTAGCGCCCGTCCTCGTAGCGGATGGTCGCCGTCGACGTCGCCTGCCGCATCGTCGGGTAGACCGACGAGGCGACCCCGGTGCCGACCAGCCAGTCCCCGTCGCGGTGACGCGGCCCCGGGCGGTCGGCCCAGCCGAAGCGCTCGGCGCCCTCGCGCAGGCACTCCACCAGGTGCCGGCTCGACCAGGGCTTCCCCGTCTCCGGGTCGACCTCGGGCTCGTTGCGGACGCGCAGCTCGATCGGGTCGACGCCGAGGGTCTCGGCGAGCTCGTCCATCGCGACCTCGGGCCCGAACATGCCGGGGCACTCCCCGGGGGCGCGCATCCACGAGGGCACCGGCACGTCGAGGGCGGCCAGCCGGTGCGTGCTGCGCCGGTTGGGCGAGGCGTACATCATCCGGGCCGGGACGCCGGTCTGCTCCGCGAACTCCTTGATCCGCGACGTCTGCTCGACGACGTCGATGGCGATCGCCGACAACCGCCCGGTGCGGTCGGCGGCCAGCTGCACCCGCTGGATGGTCGGCGTGCGGTACCCGGCCAGGGTGAACATCTGCTGGCGGGTGAGCGCCAGCTTGACCGGCCGGCCGGGCAGCGCACGGGCGGCCATGGCCGTGAGGACCACGTTGGCGTGCGGGGTGCCCTTGGAGCCGAAGCCGCCACCGACGTAGGGGCAGACCACCCGCACCTGCTCCTCGGCCAGCCCGAGGACCTCGCACACCGCCGACCGGTCGGGGTGCACGCCCTGGGTCGAGTCCCACAGGGTGAGGAACCCGTCGCCGGAGGGGTCCCACAGCGCCGTCGCGGCGTGCGGCTCGAGCGGGTTGTTGTGGTACATCGCCGTCGAGTAGGTCTGCTCCAGGGTCACCTCGGCGGCGGCCACGGCCGCGGCGACGTCGCCCTCGGCGGTGTCGGTCTCGTGGCCGGCGTTGACCTGCTCCGGCGCGTACAGGTCGTCGCGGTCGACCGACAGCACCGAGTCGTGCGGCCGCTCGTCGTAGCTCACCCTCACCAGGTCGGCGGCCTGCCGCGCGAGCTCGGAGGTCTCCGCGACCACGACGCCGATCAGCTGGCCGCGGAAGCCCACCTCGTCGCTCTGCAGCACGGCGAGCTCGGCGTCCTCGGTCGAGGCCAGCCGCTCGGCGTTCGACACGGTGAGCACCGCGAGGACGCCGGCGAGCGCCTCGGCCGCGGCGGTGTCCATGGCGGTGACCCGGCCGCGCGCGATCGTGGCCTGGACCGGGTGCGCGTACGCCGGGCGCTCCACCGGCGTCTCGTAGGCGTAGGTCGCCGTCCCCCGGACCTTGGCCACGCCGTCGCGGCGGACCAGGTCGCGGCCGATGGCCCGCGGTTCGAGCAGCTCGGTCATGCCGTGGCCTCCAGGTCGCGCAGGGTCGCCACGACGGTGCGCGTGACGAGCGGGATCTTGAAGCCGTTGCCGCCGTCGATCCCCGGCTGCGGCTGGGCAGCGGTCAGCTCGACGTCCATCGCGTGCCGGACGGCGTCCCCGGTGAGCGCGCCGCCGCGCAGCACCTCCTCGGCGCGGGTGGCGCGCCAGGGCTTGTGCGCGACCCCGCCGAGCGCGATCCGGACGTCGTCCCCGGCGACGACCGCCGCCACCGACACCAGGGCGAACGCGTAGGAGGCCCGGTCGCGGACCTTCCGGTACGCCGACCGGGCACCGACCGGCAGCGGCGGCAGGTCGATCGCGGTGATCAACTCGCCGTGCCCGAGCACCGTGTCGCGGGAGGGGTCGTCGCCGGGCAGCCGGTGCAGATCGACGAACGGGACGGTGCGCGCGCCGGCCGGTCCGAGCACCTGCACCTGCGCGTCGAGGGCGGCCAGCGCGACGGCCATGTCGGAGGGGTGCGTGGCGGTGCACGTCTCCGGCGCCGAGGCGTCCGGCAGCGCGGCCGGCACGCCGAGGACGGCGTGGTAGCGGGTGTAGCCGCCCACCGCCGAGCAGCCGCTCCCCGGCTCGCGCTTGTTGCACGGCGTGGTGACGTCCTGGAAGTAGACGCAGCGGGTGCGCTGCAGGGGGTTGCCGCCGGTGGTGGCCAGGTTGCGCAGCTGCCCGGTGGCGCCGGCCAGCAGGGCCTCCGCGAGCACCGGGTACCGCTCCCGCACCCGCCGGTCGGTGGCCACCTCGCTGTTGGTCGACGCCGCTCCCAGCCGCAGTCCGCCGTCCGGCAGGTCGCCGATCTCCCGGGAGGTCAGCGTGCGGACGTCGACGACCAGGTCGGGCCGGGCGACGCCGAGCTTGAGGTGGTCGACCAGGTTGGTGCCGCCGCCGAGGAAGACGGCGTTCGGTTCGGCGGCGACGTCGCGCACGGCCTCGGCGACGCTGCCCGGACGGGCGTAGGCGAACGGCTTCACGCCTGGACACCCCCCGCCTGCTGCACCGCGGGGGTGATGTTCGCGTAGGCCCCGCAGCGGCAGAGGTTGCCGCTCATCCGCTCCGACACCTCGGCGTCCGTCAGCTCCGGGTCGGCGGTCAGGTCGGCGCTGGCGGCGCTGGGCCAGCCGCGCCGGACCTCGTCGAGGACGCCGACCGCCGAGCAGACCTGCCCCGGGGTGCAGTAGCCGCACTGGAAGGCGTCGTGGTCGAGGAACGCCTGCTGGACCGGGTGCAGCTCGCCCTGGGGTGCCAGGCCGTCGGCGGTGGTGACCTCCGCGCCGTCGTGCGCCACCGCCAGGGCCAGGCAGGACAGCGCCCGGTCGCCGTTCAGCAGGATGGTGCAGGCCCCGCACTGGCCGTGGTCGCAGCCCTTCTTGGGGCTGGTGTTGCCCAGCCGCTCGCGCAGCGCGTCGAGCAGGGAGGTGCGGGTGTCGACGGTCAGCCGGCGGGTCTCGCCGTCGACCCGCAGGGTGATGTCCGCGTCCATGGGCCGTCCGGTGCCCGATCGCCCCACGGCGGCAAACCGCAGTCCCTGGCGTGGCGGGCGGCCCCGCGCCCGGGCGGGTCGGTCAGCCGCGCCCGGGGGTGAGGCCGACGACGACCGCCGCCAGGTCGACCGCCGCCGGGTCGGGCAGCCGGTCGGCCGCGGCCTCCATGGTCTCCAGGACGGCGGTGGTCAGCCGGTCGTCGACCGCGGCCTCCTGCAGGGCGGCCCGGATGAGCCGGGCGTCCTTGGCCGCCCCGGTGAGGGCGAAGCTGACCGGGTACTCGCCGTCGAGCATCAGGCCGGCCTTGAGGTGCGCGTACGGGGTGTCCAGCGGGCCCCCCTCGATCGCGGCGAGGAAGTCGCGCGGGTCCAGGCCGAGCCCGCGGGCCAGCGCGACCGACTGGGCCACACCGGCGGTGACCGCGAACAGCCAGGCGTTGCAGGTCATCTTCAGCCGGCTGCCGGCCCCGGCCCCGCCGAGCCAGAGGATCTTCGACCCGAGCGCGTCGAGCACCGGGTCCAGCCGCGGGCGGACCTCCTCCGGGCCCGAGGCGAGCAGGACCAGCGCCCCCTTCTCGGCGGGCTCCTTGGTGCCGAGGACGGGACAGTCGACCAGGACCAGGTCCAGCTCGCGGGCCGCGGCGACCGTCCGGTCGGCCCCGTCCAGCCCGACGGTCGAGGTCTGCAGCCACACGGTGCCGGCCGCCGGTGCCGCCTGCCGGACCACGTCGAGGACGGCGTCGGCGTCCAGCAGCATGGTCACGACGACGTCCGCGCCGTCCGCCGCCTCGGCAGGTGAGTCGAACGCCTCCGCGCCGCTGTCGGTCAGCGCCCGGGCCTTGGCCGGGTCGCGGTTCCACATCCGGACGGGGACGTCGGCCCGGCGCAGCGACCGCACCATCCCCGCGCCCATCGTGCCCGTGCCCAGGACCGTGACCACCGGTGTCGACATGTCGCCAGTCTGCGACGGTCCGCCGGTGGGCACGAACCGGCGGCCCTCCCTCAGCTCACCAGGATCTGGGTCGCGGACTCCTTGATGCGGCTGTTGGCCCACTTGGCCTGGCGGAGGGTCTGCGGGTGGCAGCGCTGCGCGAGGGCGAGCAGGTCGGTGTCCCGGATGCCCTGCGCGACCTGCGCGACCATCTCCCAGTCCGCGTGGACCCCGGACGCGTGGATGAACAGGCTGCGCAGGTCGCGCAGCAGCAGCAGCTCCGGGGCCGAGCGCCGGCGTAGCCGGTCGCTGACGGCCTCGCCGAGGCGGACCAGCAGGGCCGGCTCGCCGGCGGGCTCGGGGTCGAGGTCGACGCCGTACCGGTCGCCGAACGGGGCGAGCCGCCGGACGTGGTCCTGGGACCAGGTGGCCAGGTCGCGGCCGACGTGGAAGATCTCGTGGTCGGCCTGGTGCCGCTCGGCGACGGCCAGCAGCTGGTGCGCCAGGGCGTTCTCCGAGCGGTGCAGTTCCTCCAGTGCCAGGCCGAGCCTCACCGTCGTCCTCCTCCGTCGGGCAGCGTCTCGGCAGCCGAGTCCTCGGTCACCAGGGCCGCCGGGCCGCCGCGGGTCGGCGGGACCGCGGTCCCGACCGGCGCCGAGCCGGTGGTGGTGGGCGCCGGCGAGCTGCCCCGCCGGGACCAGCGGACCCTGCGGACGGAGGCCGCCGCGGTCTTGAAGATCGGTTGCTTGGACACCGGGTCCCAGTCGGTGAGCGTGAGCTCGTTCGCGGCGCGGCGGTGCCGGTGGCCCCTGTTCCCGGAGCCGTCGTCCCAGTAGCCGTAGTGGAACGGCAGGAACAGCACCCCGTCGCGGATGCCGCTGATCCGCAGCCTCGCCCGCACCGACCCCCGCGGCGTCGAGACCTCCAGCAGGTCGCCCTCCCGGACGCCCAGCCGCCCGGCGTCGCCGGCGGACATCTCGACCCAGACGTCGCGGGCCGCGGCCTGCAGCTGCGGCGCGCGGCCGGTCTGGGTGCGGGTGTGGAACTGGTAGAGCGTGCGCCCGGTGACCAGGGAGAACGGGAAGTCCGTCGACGGCATCTCGTGCGGCGGGACGTAGTCGGCGGCCTTGAGCAGCGCCTTGCCGTCGGGGTTGAGCGCCCGGTACTCGTCCTCCTCGAACGGCGCGCCGGTGAGGATGTCGCGGCCGTAGCTCTCGCAGCGGTCGGGGTCGCTGTAGAACCGGCCGTCGGCGTAGAGCCGCTCGGTGCCCTCGGGGGCGTCGTCGGTGCACGGCCACTGGATGCCGCTGCCCCCGCGCAGCTTGTCGTACGTGATGCCGGTGTAGTCGCAGGGGCGGCCGCGGGAGCACTCCTTCCACGCCTCGAAGGCGCCCTCCGGGTCCGACCACGTCACCAGCGGGGCGCCGTCCTTGTCCTGCAGCCCGAGACGGTGGGCGAAGTCGATGAGGATGTCCAGGTCCGGGCGGGCCTCGCCCGGCGGGTCGACCGCCTTCTCCGACAGGTGCACGGTGCGGTCGGCGTTGGTGAACGTCCCCGTCTTCTCCCCCCAGGTGGCCGCCGGCAGGACGACGTCGGCCAGCTGCGCGGTCTCGGTGAGGAAGACGTCCTGCACCACCAGGAACAGCCGCTCCTGGGACAGGATCGAGCGGATCCGGGCGAGCTCGGGCAGGGACACCGCCGGGTTGGTGGCGATGACCCAGAACATCCGCAGTGAGCCCTCCTCGAGGTAGCGCAGCTGCTGCATGGCGTGCGTCGGCGGCGAGTAGTGCGGGATGTCCGTCGGCTCGACGTTCCAGATCCGGGCGAGGTCGGCGACGTGCTCGTCGTTGGACCAGTTGCGGAAGCCCGGCAGGTCGCCGTCGGCACCGGCCTCCCGCGTGTTCTCCGCGGTGGGCTGGCCGTTCATCTGCAGGAGGCCGCAGCCGGGCCGGCCGAGCATGCCCCGCACCAGGTGCAGGTTGTTCACCTGGACGGCGGCGGCCGTGGCCTGGTGCGACTGGTAGAAGCCCTGCAGGACCGTGGACAGCAGCCGCTCCGCCCCGCCGATGACCCGGGCGGCCTCGCGGATCTGCTCGACCGGCACGTCGCAGAGCGTGGCCACCACGTCGGGCGGGTACTCGGCGACCTTCTCGGCCAGGTCGTCGAAGCCGACGACGTGGGCGTCGAGGTACTCCCGGTCGATCCAGCCGTTGCCGATGACCTCGTGCAGCAGGCCGTTCATGAGGGCGACGTTGGTCCCCGGCTTCGGCGCCAGGTGCACGGTGGCCGCCCGCGCCACGGGCGTCATGCGTGGGTCGACGCAGACGACCTGCGGCGGGTTCGGCCCGGCCAGGCGGTCGAGGACGCGGCTCCAGGTGACCACCTGCGTCTCGGCCATGTTGTGCCCGAACAGGCAGATGACGTCGGCGGAGTCGATGTCGGCGTAGGAGCCCGGTTGCCCGTCGCTGGCGAAGGACTCCTTGAGCGCGGCGGCCGCGGTGGCGGTGCACAGCCGGGTGTTGCCGTCGACGTGGGCGGTGCGGATCCCGCCGTGGGCGATCAGGCCGAGGGTGTAGTAGTCCTCGAGGAAGAGCTGCCCGGAGTTGTAGAAGCCGATCGCGCTGGGCCCCTGCTCGTCCAGCAGCTCCCGGCAGCGGGTCACGACGGCGTCCATCGCGGTGTCCCAGTCGGTCTCGACCAGCTCACCACCCCGGCGGACGAGCGGCCGGGTCAGCCGGTCGGGCGAGGCGTTGGCCTGCCAGCCGAACAGGTCCTTGGGGTCGAGCCGGCCGCGGTTGACCCGGTCGACGGCCCGGCCGCGGACACCCACGATGCCACCCTCCCTGACCGCGATGTCCAGGGCGTCGCCGTTGCTGTGCAGGATCGACGCGGACTGCACCCAGCGCTCGACGTCGTCCTCGGTCAGCCCGTCGGCGAGGTACTGGTCCACGCGGGTCGGCCAGGTCTCCCCCGGCCCGTACGGCGTCCGGGTCCCCCACGGCTCGGCGATGCGGTCGGTGCGTGGCATGGCCGCCGCCGTACCCGCAGGTCAGGGCCCCCGGAACATCGGCTGCATGACGGAACCGTGACATCGGCCCGGCAGTGGCGCAGGAGGGCAAGAACGGTCGGGCGCCGCGCGGCCGACCCCGGCCAGACTCCCTGACGTGGCCGACGACGACCCCCTCCCCGGGCGGGACCGCCTCCGCGAGCTGCTCGACGCCGTCCTCGACGAGGACAACCGCACGCTGCCCGACATGGCCGGCGACGCCTTCGCCAGTCCCTGGTACTTCGCCCGGCAGGTCAGCCGGGCCGCCGGGGAGCCACCGGTGGCCCTGCGCCGCCGGGTGCTGCTGGAGCGCGCGGCGTGGCAGCTGCGTGAGGGGTCGAGCGTCACCGCGGCCGCCTTCGCCGCCGGGTACGAGTCGGTCGAGGGCTTCGCCCGCGCCTTCGCCCGCGCCTACGGCCGCTCCCCCGGCACGCCGGACGACGGCCGCCCGCGCACCCGCGACGAGCACTGGCTGCCGGCGCCCAACGGCATCCACTTCCACCCGCCGACCTCGCTGTGGGTCGCCGACGAGGGCCGCCGCGGCGCCCCGGACGAGGTGACCGCCCTGCTGGTGCACCACGACGTCGAGGACACCCGCGCCCTGCTCGAGGTGGCCAAGCAGCTGCCGGACGACGAGTACCGCCGCACCCGGCTGCCCGGGCTCTCGGTGCTCCCCTGGGCCGGCCCCGAGGAGTCGGTCGCCGCGGTCCTGGACACGCTGGTGTGGAGCAAGGAGGTGTGGCTGGCCTCGATCGAGGGCGCCGGGCACCCCGTCCGCGGCGCCGACGACCCGGGCGCCCTGCTGGCCCGGCACGACACCGTGGCGCCCCGCTGGCTGGCCGCCGTCCGGGACGTCGCCCGCCGCGGCGCCTGGGGCGACCGGCTGGTCGACGCGCTGTGCGAGCCGCCGGAGACCTTCGTCCTCGGCAGCGTCGTCGCCCACGTCCTGACCTTCTCGGCGCACCGGCGGTTGCTGGTGCGCCACCTGCTCCGGGACGCCGGCCTGGCCGTCGACACCGGGGACCCCATCGAGTGGCTCACCAGGAGGAACCGATGACGCGCACCGTCTACTACACCGCGACCAGCCTCGACGGTTTCATCGCCGACGAGCGGCACTCGCTGGACTGGCTGCTCTCCCGGCACTCCGACGAGCACGGCCCGATGGGGTACGCGGAGTTCGAGAAGCGGGTCGGCGCGCTCGCCATGGGCGCCACGACCTACACGTGGGTGCAGGAGCATGATCCGGGCGCGTGGGCCTACACCGTGCCCGCGTGGGTGTTCACACACCGGCAGCTGACCGCCTACCCGGACGCGGACATCCGGTTCACCGCGGCCGACGTCGGCGAGGTGCACGCGCAGATGGTCGCGGCCGCCGGGGACCGCGACGTGTGGATCGTCGGCGGCGGCGACCTCGCCGGCCAGTTCGCCGACCGGGGCCTGCTCGACGAGGTGGTCGTGGCGATCGCCCCGGTGACCCTCGGCGGCGGGGCGCCGCTGCTGCCGCGTCGGCTGGAGCTGGCCCGGGTCGAGGAGGCGGTCAACGGCGAGTTCGTCTGCGTCCGCTACGACGTCGTCCGCACGTGAAGCAACGGCGTCTCCGAGGTCGAGTGAGCAGTTGCGGTCGGCGACACGCACCGACACGCCGCGCTCGGCGACCGCACCTGCGCACCCGGCGCGGCAGCCCGCTCAGCGCGGCCCCCGACCCGGCGACGCATGACCATTCACCGTCGTGCATACTTCCTCGTGTGTCCAAGGTGCTCACGTCCCTGCCCGTCGGCCAACGCGTCGGGATCGCCTTCTCCGGTGGTCTCGACACCTCGGTGGCGGTCGCGTGGATGCGCGACAAGGGCGCGGTGCCCTGCACCTACACCGCCGACATCGGCCAGTACGACGAGCCCGACATCAGCTCGGTGCCCGGCCGCGCCACGGCCTACGGCGCCGAGATCGCCCG
>DATIMX010000223.1:0-15150 GCA_035474935.1 Geodermatophilus sp.
CGGCGGCGGTCGCCCCGAGCTCCCAGCTGAAGCCGAGCGCGGCCGCGAGCCCGGCCGCCAGGGCCCCGGCGACCCCCGCGGTGGCCAGCCCGAAGACGGAGAGCCGGGCGTTGGCCGAGGTGAGCGACATGGCCGGCGGGAGCACCCGCGGGACCACGGCGGCGCGCAGGACGTTGTGGGACTTCGACAGGACGAGGACGCCGAGGGCGGCCGGGTAGAGCCAGAAGTCGTCGTAATGGGTCATCATCACCAGCGCGAGGAGCGCCCGCCCCAGGTGGCTGGCGGCGATCGCCCATCGGCGACCGCGCTGCAGGCGGTCCAACGCAGGCCCGATGACCGGCGCCAGGACGGCGAACGGGGCCATCGTGACCAGCAGGTAGAGCGCGACGTTGCTCCGCTGGGCGTCGCTCGCGGCCGCGAAGAAGAGCGTGCCCGCGAGCGAGACGGCGATCATCGCGTCGCCGGCCATGTGCAGGGCGTTGACCCACAGCAGCTGCGCCAGCCCGCTCTCCGCGGCGCCGTCGGCCCGGCTGGCGGTCTGCACCCGGCGGACGGCGGCCCCGGTCAGCTCGCGGGTGCGCGACGCCGCGACCCGGGTGACGGTCAGCTTCCGCGGCACCGGGGGGAGCGGCGCGGCGGCCGGGGGCAGCGCGGCCGTCGGCGGCGGAGCGCCCGCGCCGTCCCCGGCCCACGGCTCGGGCACCTGGCCCGCGGTCGGGAGCGGCCGGGTTGCCGGACGCGATGCCTCGAGCGGTGCCGTCTGCGCACCCGGGGCCGCCGGCGGCGACGGGCGGCGGCGCAGGGCGCGGCGGGCGCCGGGTGGGCGGGACGACGACACGCAGCCCATGGTGCCGCACCGACCTGGGAGGACACGGACAGCGCCCCCGCGCACCCGAGCTGCCCGGGGCGTCAGGGAGAATGGCGCCGTGCCCGAGTTCCCCGACCCCGCCGCCGCGGGGAATGACGCGCTCAGCACCGTGGTCGATCAGGCGCGGGCTGCGGCGGTCGACACCGCCGGGTCCCCCGAGCTGGTCGGCGAGCACCTCGGCGCCACCCGCGAGTCGCCGTCCGCGGAGCAGGGCGGCGCGGAGCTCGGCGAGGTGGTCACCCACTCCTTCGCCAGCCGGCTGCCCGGCTACGTCGGCTGGTACTGGGCGGTGACCCTCGCCGCGGTGCCCGGCGAGGAGCACGTCACCGTCGACGAGGTCGTGCTGCTGCCCGGCGAGCAGGCGCTGCTCGCCCCCGCCTGGGTGCCGTGGCACGAGCGGCTGCGCCCCGGTGACCTCTCGGTCGGCGACGTGCTGCCCTCCACCGAGGACGACCCCCGGCTGGTCCCCGGCTACACGGCCGACGACGACTCGGCCGACGACCTCGAGGGGTCCGTGGTGGCCTCCGAGATCGGCCTCGGCCGCGAGCGGGTCATGTCCAGGGAGGGGCGCGAGGAGGCCGCGGCCCGCTGGGACGCCGGGGAGTTCGGTCCCCGCTCGGCGATGGCCCGCCAGGCGCCCGGTCCGTGCGGCACCTGCGGGTTCTTCCTGCCGCTGGCCGGCTCGCTGCGGCAGAGCTTCGGCGCCTGCGGCAACGTCTACGCCCCGGCCGACGGCCGCGTGGTCGCCATCGACTACGGCTGCGGCGCGCACAGCCAGGCGACGCTGGTCGCCGACGACGCCGCGGAGGTCGTGCGCTCGGCGCGCTACGACACCGGCTCGTTCGACGTGCTCTGACATGGCGGTCCTCCGGACCGCACCGCGGCCAGGTGCCGTCTCCCTGCGTCCCGCCGTGATCATCGGCGCATGGCTGTCCGACGCGCCGATGGGGACAGCCACTCGCCGATGATCACGGCGGTCGAGGGGGCCGACGGCGGCCGGGACCAGCGACGTCTCAGTCGCGGCGGCCGATCTGGCCCTGGAGGCGCATGACGCCCAGCCCGACGAACGCCAGCGCGATGCCGGCGACGCAGGTCCAGGTCCACACCCGGTCCACCCGGTCGCCGAGCAGCAGCAGCACGACGAGGGCCACGACCCACAGCGCCGTCCCGGCCAGCACCACCCGCACGGTGTCGACACGCAGTGGGGGAGGCGCCTGCTTGGCCGGTCGGGGCACGGGTCGACCCTAGAACCCGCAGGCCCCGGCGCGTGTCACCTGGTCGGAACACCGGTGTGGCACGCTGTCGCCGCTCATCGCAGTCCCCACCGGTCAGCCGGCGCGCTTCCCCCGCCGCCCGCTCGCCCGGTCGCGCGCCCGGAGAGTCGCCATGGCAGAGAAGTCCCGCCCGTCCTCGGGCAGCACCACGGACGGCGGCACGCCCGCCGACGTCGCCGCCGGGGCACCGCGCCCGCGCCGAAGCGAGGGCCCCCGGATCCGGCCGAGCAATGGCCTGGACCGCTACTTCGGCATCAGCGCCCGCCGCTCGACGGTCACCCGCGAGGTGCGCGGCGGTCTCACGACCTTCTTCACGATGGCCTACATCGTGGTGCTCAACCCGATCATCCTGTCGGGCGCGGACATCACCGGGGCCACGCTGCCCTTCGCCTCGGTCGCCGCGGTCACCGCGCTGGTCGCCGGGGTCATGACGATCCTCATGGGGGTCGTCGGGCGGTACCCCTTCGCCGTGGCGACCGGCCTGGGCATCAACGCCATCGTCGCGGTCTTCGCGGCCACCGAGCTGTCCTGGCCCGAGATCATGGGCCTGGTCGTCCTCGAGGGCCTGCTCATCACCGTGCTGGTGCTCACCGGCTTCCGCCGCGCCGTCTTCGAGGCGATCCCGGCGCAGCTGAAGACGGCGATCGCCGTCGGCATCGGCTTCTTCCTCACGATCATCGGGCTGGCCGACGCCGGCGTCATCCGGCCCGGGAGTCCGCTGATCAGCTTCGGGGTCAACGGGCAGCTGGCCGGCTGGCCGCTGCTGGTCTTCGTCGTCGGGCTCCTGCTCACCAGCGTGCTCGTCGTCCGCCGGGTCAGGGGCGCGCTGCTCATCGGCATCGTCGTCTCGACCGTGTTCGCGATCGTCGTGGAGGCCGTGGCGGGCATCGGCCCGCGCGTCGGCGCCGACGGCAGCGAGGTCAACCCGCGCGGATGGGCGCTGCAGGTGCCGACCCTGCCGGACGAGGTGGTGAGCGCCCCGGACCTGTCCCTGGTGGGGCAGTTCTCGCTGTTCGGCGGCTTCGAGCGGATCGGCGTGATCGCGGCGCTGCTCATCATCTTCTCGATCATGATCGCCGACTTCTTCGACACCGTCGGCTCGGTCACCGCGGTCGGCGCCGAGGGCGACCTGCTCGACGAGGAGCGCAACCTGCCCAGGTCGCAGCCGGTGCTGCTGGTCGACTCGGTGGCCGCCGCGGCCGGCGGTGCGGCGAGCGTCTCGTCGAACACGACCTACGTCGAGAGCGCCGCCGGGGTCGCCGACGGCGCGCGGACCGGCCTGGCCAGCGTGGCCACCGGTGTCCTCTTCCTGCTGGCGATGTTCTTCAGCCCGCTGGTGGAGATCGTGCCGTCGGAGGCCGCGGCCCCGGTGCTGGTGATCGTGGGCGCCCTGATGGTCAACCAGATCCGCCACCTGGAGTGGGGGGACATGACGGTGGTGATCCCCGCCTTCCTCACCATCGCGCTCATGCCGTTCACGTACTCGATCACCAACGGCATCGGCGCCGGCGTCATCAGCTACGTGCTGCTGCACGTCGCGGCCGGACGCGGGCGCGAGATCCACCTGCTCATGTGGCTGATCAGCGCGCTCTTCCTCGTCTACTTCGCCCTGGAGCCGCTCCAGCAGCTGTTCTGAGCCCGGCCAAGGACCGCGGTTAGGCTGGGCAACCGTGAGCCCGACGACGCTGGAGACCGCGGCGCTGGCTCACGATCTGCGGCTCGCGGTCATGCGGCTCTCCCGCCGGCTGCGCAACCAGCGGGTCGACCACTCGGTCACGCTCACCCACCTCGCGGCGCTGTCCACGCTCGAGCGGCACGGCGCGATGAGCCCGGGTGAGCTGGCCGGCCACGAGCGGGTCCAGCCGCCGTCGATGACCCGGGTCGTCGTCGCGCTGGAGGGGATGGGCCTGGTCACCCGCAGCCCGCACCCGACCGACGGGCGGCAGGTGGTCATCGACCTGACCCCGGCCGCGGAGGAACTGCTCACCGCCGAGGCCCGCGCCCGGGAGGCCTGGCTGACCGACACGCTCGAACAGCTCAGCGCCCAGGAGCGGACGGTGCTGCGCGAGGCCGCGGTCATCATGGACGAGCTGGCGAGTGGGTGAGCAGGGGAGCTGGGGACACAGGAGCGTTCCGGTCGCTGCGCGTACGCAACTACCGGCTGTATGCCGCGTCCAACATGGTCAGCCTCACCGGCACCTGGATGCAGCGCATCGGCCAGGACTGGCTGGTCCTGCAGCTCTCGGGTGACAACGGCGTCGCCCTCGGGCTGGTCACCGCGCTGCAGTTCGGCCCCACGCTGCTGCTGGGTCTGTACGGCGGGGTGCTCGCCGACCGCTACCCCAAGCGCCGCATGCTCGTGGCCACCCAGACGCTGATGGGTCTGCTCGCCCTCCTGCTCGGGCTGCTGGTGGCCACCGACGGCATCGCGCTGTGGCACGTCTTCGTCCTTGCCGGCGCCCTCGGCTCGGTCTCCGCTGTCGATGCACCGGTGCGGCAGGCCTTCGTCGCGGAGCTGGTCGGCCCGGAGCTGCTGCCCAACGCGGTCAGCCTCAACTCGACGATCTTCAACGGCGCCCGGCTGGTCGGCCCCGCGGTCGCCGGGCTGCTCATCGGCGCAGCCTCGGGGGACACCGCGCCGGCCTTCTTCACCAACGCGGCCAGCTTCGCGTTCACCATCGGCGCGCTCCTGTCCATGCGGCCGGGCGAGCTGCACTCCAGCCCACCGGTCGCGCGAGCCCGGGGCCAGCTGCGCGAGGGGCTGGCCTACGCGTGGTCGCGCCCGGACCTGAGGCTGGCGATGGGGCTGGCGCTCGTGCTGGGCACCTTCACCTTCAACTCCCAGATCACCATCGCGCTGATGGCCCGCGAGGTCTTCGGCGTCGGCGCCGAGGCGTTCGGGCTGCTCACGACCTGCTTCGCGGCCGGGTCGCTGTCCGGGGCGCTGCTGTCGACCCGGCGCACCACCCGGCCGAAGCAGCGGTTCCTCGTGCTCGCGGCCACGGCTTTCGGGGTGGCGTCGATCGTCTGCGGCCTCATGCCGACGTACTGGTCGTTCGCCGCCCTGCTCGTGCCGACCGGCGCGGCGGGCCTGGTGTTCAGCGTGGCCAACAACAGCTTCGTGCAGCTGGGCGTCGACCCGCAGCTGCGCGGCCGGGTGATGGCGCTGTACTTCACCTGCTTCATGGGCGGGACGCCGATCGGCTCGCCGCTGATCGGCTGGGTGGCCGAGCGGTGGGGGGCGCCCTGGGGGTTCGTCCTCGGTGGTGCGGTCGCGGTCGCCGCGGGCGGGGTCGCTGCTGCGTGGCTGGCCCGTGGCAGACGGGTCCGACTGGAGGCACGCGTCGTCCCACCGCGGCTGCAGCTCCACGTCTCCCCGCGGGCGGTCCCGCCGGCGACGGTCCGGGCCGCCGCGGAGACGGCATCGGCGGAGGCGCCGGGCACGCAGGCGAGCTGACGTCGCCGGACCGTCGTACCGTGACGGCCACCACTCTCGAGTCGTCCGCGGAGGCGGCATGGGGACGTCGTTGCTGCACCTGGGCGCCATCGTCGCCGGCGTGGTGGGCTCGGTCGCCCTGGCCGGCTGGGTGGCCCGCCTGGTCTTCGGGTCGGCGCGCCTGCCGGCGCCGCTGCGCCGGAGGGGGGAGCCGGTCGCGCCGGCCGGCCGCCCGCTCGAGCTGGTGGCCGCCGACCTGCGCCGGCTCGGCGCCCAGCTCGCCCGCGTGCCGGCCGGGGCGCCGATGGCCCGCCGCCGCGGGCTGCAGGCGGCCTACGACGACGTCCTCGTCGAGGCGGCCCGGCTGCTGGAGGTGTCGCACGCCTTGGCCGCCGTCCCGCCGGGACGGCCCCGCGACGTCGAGCGGTTGCGTCTGCAGACGGCGCTGGCCGACGCCGGCCTGGCGGTGCCCGACTGACCGCGCCCCGGCCGCGGCGGTTGTTCTTCGCGGTGACCCCGCCGGCCGGCGCGTTGACCGACCTGGACCGTGCGCTGGCGCCGCTGCGCGAGGCGCCCGGTGCACCCCGCTGGATGCCGCCCGAGCGCTGGCACCTGACGCTGCTCTTCCTCGGCGCGGTTCCGGCCGAGCAGGTCGAGGAGCTGGTCGCCGCCGCCGGCCCCGCCGTGGCGGCCGCCCCGCCGATGACCCTGCGGCTCGCCGGCGCCGGGCGGTTCGGCACGCGGCGCCGTCCGCAGGTGTTCTGGGCCGGCGTCACGGGGGACGACGCCGCGCTGAGCGCCCTCGCCGCCCGGCTGGCCGCCGTCGCCGGCGGGCTCGGCCTGCCCGTGGAGGACCGGCCCTTCCGTGCCCACCTCACCCTCGGCCGCTGGCGGCCCGGTCGGCCGGGGGACGGCGACCTGCCCGAGCGGCTGGCCGGCCACCGCGGGCCCTGCTGGCCGGTGACCGAGGTGGAGCTGCTGGAGAGCCATCTCGGACCCGTGCCGCGCTACGACCGGGTCGCCGCCTGGCCGATCGAGTGAGGACCCCGTCCCGAGCCCCACCCGGCCCCTGCACGGGGGCCGGGGTCCTCTGTCACACGACGGGACCGGGCACCGGGGAGGTGGCCGCGGGATCGGGGGCCTCCCCGGGCTCGAGCGGCTCGGGCTCCTCGGCGTCCTCCGGCTCCTCGACGTCCTCCGGCTCCTCGACCTCGGGTTCCTCCTCGTGCGGGGCCTCGTCCTCGGGCAGCTCGTCGACCTCGCCGTCCGCGGCCTCCTCCTCCGGGGACTCGAAGGCCCGCGGGTCGATGGCGTCGGCCCAGAGCAGGAAGGAGCCCATGGCGTAGCCCGGGCCGGGGTCGAAGCCGGGGTTCGCGGTGAAGTACGAGGTGGTGTCGCAGGCCATCAGGCCGAGGATGACCTCGGCGACGATCGTGCCGCCGACCGGGCCCAGCCGGTGCCCGCCGAGCAGCTCGGCCTCTTTGAGCACGTAGAACCACAGCGGCGCCTTCCCCTTCCAGCCGGGGTCGGTCAGGCCCAGCTGCTGATTGGTCAGCGGCTCCAGGCCCATCGCGACGGCGACGTCCTGGCCGGCGGGCAGGCCGAGCCGCTTGCCCCGCAGCAGGTTGCGCTCGGCCAGCGAGGTGATCGCCCCGGCGGTCGGGGCCACGACGGTCGGTGGCAGCGTCGACAGCGGCAGGGACAGCTGGGTGTCGATCCTGCGGGCCGTGTTGCGGTCGTCGGGCGTGCTCATGCCGGGGATCTCGAAGAAATAGTTCCAGTCGATCCAGAGGTCCTCGGGCACCGGCCGGTTGCCGCGCAGGTCCTGGTAGCCCTCGTTGGCGAAGATCGGCACGGTGTGCTGGTCGTGCACCTCGTACTCGGCGCGGATCATGCTGTGCCCGAAGCGGTAGGCCGCGCCGGAGTACTCGACCGGCATGTAGGGCCGGCGCGGGTCGCGCGGCTTGTAGAACCGACCCAGGAACTCGATCCGGCCGTTGCGGCGGCGGCGCACCAGCCGGTCGACGACGTCCCGTCCGACGATGCGCGGCAGGTAGTCGTTCACGATCAGCCACTGGTAGTGCCAGCGCACCTGCTGCTGGGCCTGCTCGAAGCTCCTGCCCTGGTCGCGCAGCTTGTTGTGCAGCCGCAGGAAGACCGCGTGCAGCTGGGCGACGATCAGGTTCTCGTCGTTGCGCGGGTCGCCGAGGTAGGCCGCGCCGACGTCGTCGCGGGGCAGGTCGCGCACCCCGTCGTGGTCGTTGCACAGCAGGTAGCCCGGCCGCGCCGGGTCGTAGAGCTCGGGACTGCCGGCCGGGCCCCGGCCGTAGACGCTGGCCAGGTCGAAGCGGGGCGTGTCGTAGTTGGTCATCCCCCGCGGGTCCTGCTGCTGTTGGGTGAGCGGGGTCTTGTCCAGCGTCATGTCGTGGTCGATGAACTGGCCGAGGTAGATGTAGCCGGCCGGCATGCCCGGGTTGTCGAAGGCGACGTCGGAGTTCTTGACGTCGGACAGCGGTGCCTTGCCGTCGTTCATCGAGACCGCCAGCGCGGTCAGCAGTGCGTCCGGCGGGGAGAAGGCCGGCAGACTCTTGAACATCACGCCGAAGCGGGCCTCCTTGTCCCGCCCGGCGCGCACCGCGATGTCGCTGCCGCGCGGGTTGCCGACGGCGTGCGCGCCGCGCGTGGCCCGCGGACGGCGGGCCGGCGGCCGTGGCGGCGGCGGGGTCGGCGTCCGGCCCGGCGCGGCGTGCGCCGTCCCGGCCATGACCGGCAGCGCGGCCAGGCCCGCCAGCCCGGCGAGCACGGTGCGTCGTGAGACCCCGCTGCGCGTCGTCCCGGCGCCCGCCCCGCTGAACGGGCACACCCCGGCCGTCTCGTCCCCGTACCCGTGCACGTGCACCCGCCCCCCGGCGTCGCAGAGCCCGCCCCCACGGCCCGCTCTGGATGGGTCCGAGGCTCCGGGGGAGGGGGAGGTGCCGGGCACACGCGGCAGAGGGGGACGCCGCCCCCCAGTCCTGGGGGTGCGGAGGACGGCACGTCGCGCTCCGTGAAGAAGCGGTGGCGGTGCGGCGCTACGGACGCCGGGACGTCACCAGGCGTACTCCATCGGCGCCACCTGGTAACCGGGGAAGATCTCGTCCAGCCGGGCCAGCTGAGCCTCGTCGAGCCGCACGTCGAGGGCCCGCAGCGACCCCTCGAACTGCTCCATCGTGCGCGGCCCGACGATCGGGGCGGTCACCCCCGGCTGGTGCAGGAGCCAGGCCAGCCCGACGTCCGCCGGCGCGGAGCCCCACTCGCGGCAGGCGTCCTCGTAGGCCTGCAGTGCCGGCCGGTGCCGCTCGATGCGCTCCCGGTTGTGTTCGAGGCGGCGGCGGTCGCCCTCCTGGTCGCCCAGCACACCGGCGAGCAGCCCCTGCGCCAGCGGGCTCCACGGGATGACGCCGACGCCGTAGTGCTGCGCGGCCGGCAGCACCTCGAGCTCCACGTGCCGGGTGAGCAGGTTGTAGTGCGACTGCTCGCTGACCAGCCCGGTGAAGTGCCGGCGGGCGGCCGCCTCGTTCGCCGCGGCGATCTGCCAGGCGGCGTGGTTGGACGACCCGACGTAGAGCACCTTGCCCTGCGCGACCAGCGTCTCGCAGGCCTGCCAGATCTCCTCCCACGGCGTGGCCGGGTCGACGTGGTGGAACTGGTAGAGGTCGATCCACTCGGTCTGCATCCGGCGCAGCGAGGCCTCGCAGGAGCGCACCAGGTTGCGCGCCGACAGGAACGTGTCGTTGGGCCAGTCGCTCATGCCGCCGTACACCTTGGTGGCCAGCACCGTCTTCTCCCGGCGCTCGCCGCCCTGGGCGAACCAGGTGCCGAGCACCTCCTCGGTGCGGCCCTTACCGGCGTCGAAGCCGTAGACGTTCGCGGTGTCGAAGAAGTTGACGCCCTCGACCAGCGCCCGGTCCATGATCGCGTGGGCGTCCGCCTCGTCGGACTTCCAGCCGAAGTTCATCGTGCCCAGGCAGAGGCGGGAGACCGACAGGCCGCTGCGCCCCAGGTGCGTGTACTCCATGGAATCCCACCCTGGCAGGCTCCCGGGCGTGCCGCAGACCGATGGGACCCCGTCCGCCTTCGACGCCGCCACGGCGGTGCGCCGCGCCGAGGGCGGAGGGCTGGTCGCCGACCTCGACCCCGGCTGGGACGTCGGCGGCGGCGTGCTCAACGGCGGCTACCTGCTGGCGGTCGCGGCCCGCGCCGCGGTCCTGGACAGCCCGCACCCGCACCCGGTCGCGCTGTCGGCCAGCTACCTGCGGGCCACCGCCGCCGGGCCGGCCCACCTCGCCGTCACGCCCGGCCCGGCCGGGCGCACGCTGGCGCACTCCACGGTGCTGCTCACCGGCGAGGCCGGCCCGTCGATCTTCGCCCAGGTGACGACGGCGACGCTCGGCACCGAGCCCGCCGAGTACACCGTGAACACCGCGCCGCGGGTCCCCGACCCCGAGGACTGCGTCGTCACTCGGACCACCGGCGCCGGGCCGGCTGTCGGCCTGGTCCGCCGGATCGACACCCGGCTGGACCCCGCGACGGCGGGCTGGACGGTCGGCCGGTTCTCCGACCAGCGGGTGCTGCGGTCCTGGATCCGGCTGAGCGACGGCCGCCACCCCGACCCGCTGGCGCTGCTGCTGTTCGCCGACGCCCTGCCGCCCACCGCCTTCGCCGTCGGCCGGACGGGCTGGGCGCCCACCGTGCAGCTGCAGGTGCTGATCCGCGCGCTGCCGGCCCCGGGCTGGTGCCTGGTCGAGTCGCGCTCCACCGAGGTGACCGGCGGCTGGTCGGACGAGGAGTGCCGCATCTGGGACGCCACCGGCCGGCTGGTCGCCCAGGCCCGCCAGTTGGCCCGGGTGGCGCGCTAGACCCGTTCGACCCATCACGGTCGGCCAGGCAGCGACCGTCACCCACCGTCAGCCGCTGGGCCGCCGGTCGCCCGGGGCCATCCCGGTCGTCGGCTCCGTCCTCCTGGCGCCGCGCCCCCGCCCGCCGCGGATCTCGTCCCTGGTGCGGGTCTCGCGCAGGACGAGCGCCGAGACGAACGTGATCGCGCCCATGAGGAAGATGTAGGCCGACACCGAGGCCGATGTGCCCGTGGCCGCCAGCAGCGCGGTCATGAGGAACGGCGTGCCCCCGCTCACCAGGATGGCAGCCAGCTGGTAGGCCAAGGAGGCCCCCGAGTAGCGGATCCGCGGCTCGAACAGCTCGGCCAGGAAGGCGGCCAGGGGACCGTAGGTGAGGGAGGACCCGATCAACCCGCCGACGAGCGCCAGGAAGATCAGTGGCAGGGACGCGGTGTCGATGAGCCAGAAGAACGGGAACGCCCACAGGGCGATGACCGCCGCGCCCAGCAGGATGGGGGGCCGGCGTCCCACCCGGTCCGACACCACCCCGCTGAAGTAGATGATGAACACCGAGATCGCCGAGGCGGCGAGCGTGACGGCGAGCAGCTCGTCGCGGTCGACGCCGAGGTCGCGGGTGGCGTAGTCCAGGACTCCGGCGATGCTGATGTAGAAGATCGCGTTGGTGCCGAACAGCAGCCCCGCGCCGAGCAGCACCGGCCGGCGGTGCTTGCGCACGACCTCGGTGATCGGTGCCTGCGCCACCCGGGCCTCGGGAGCGTGCTCGTGGCGCTCCTGGAGCTGACGGAAGACCGGGGTGTCCTCGACCCGCAGCTGGATGAACATGACCACGGGCAGCAGCACGGCGCTGGCCAGGAACGGGATTCGCCAGCCCCAGGAGACGAAGGACTCGGGGCTCACGGTGGCGCTCACCACCAGGAAGACGATGTTGCCCAGGATGACGCCGATGGGGACGCCCATCTGCCCGAAGGTGCCCGCGCGTCCCTGGCGATCCCGCCCGGCGTTCTCGGTGAGCAGGAGGATGACCCCGCCCCACTGTCCGCCGACCGCGATGCCCTGCAGGAAGCGCAGCACGACGAGCGCGATCGGCGCGAGCACGCCGATCGAGCCGGCCGTCGGCAGCAAGCCGATGAGGAATGTCGCCGACCCCATCAGGACCAGGCACGTGACGAGGGCCGGCTTGCGGCCGACCTTGTCCCCGAAGTGGCCGAAGACCAGGCCGCCGATGGGACGGGCGATGAAGCCGGCCCAGAAGGTGCTGAAGGCCAGCAACGTGCCGACGAGCGGAGAGGCGTTGGGGAAGAACAGCTCACCGAACACCAACGCCGCCGCAGTGGCGTAGATGAAGAAGTCGTACCACTCGATCGAGCTCCCGATGAGCCCTGCGGCCATGAGCTTGCGCAGCGACCGGCGGTCGAGGGCGGGCGTTTCGTGCCGTGGTGTTGTCATCGCCGTTCCTGTCGCCATCGCGGGGCGCCGTCGACCTTGCCGGGAGGCTATGGGTCCAGTGCCCTGCGGGCAATTCGGCGCCCGGGGCGCCGGGGCCTGCTCAGCCCCCGGCGGGCAGGGCTCGGCCGAGCGCCGTGCCCGAGGTCCAGGCGCTCTCCACCCGGGACGGCGCCGACCACCCGTCGCCGCAGACGCCGATGCCGTCGGCCAGCCCGAAGGGCTCCGAGCGCGGCTCGGTCGGGCGCGCGTACGTCCAGCGGTGCACCGCCGTCCAGGCCGGCGGGACGTCGATCCCCAGCGCCCGGCCGACCGCGGCGGCGACCGGGCCGGCGGCGGCGTCGGGGTCCTCGAGGTGCGCGGCTGCCAGTTCAGCGGTGGTGTGGGCGACCAGCACGGGGGCGCCGTCCCCGCGCCGGTCGCCGTCGTCGGCCACCCAGGTGACCGCCGGGTCGTCGTGGACGAACGCGCCGTGCAGGTCGGCCGGCCAGCGCCGCCCGGACCACCCGAGGACGACGGCCAGCGACGGCTCCCACGGCCGGTCGTCGAGCAGCCGCCCGGCCGTGTCCGCGTCCAGCAGGCGGCGCGCCTGCGGGTCCGGCATGGCCAGGACGACGGCCGGCACGTCCTCCCCGTCCACCCGCGGGCCGGGGCCGACGGCGGCGACCGTGCGCCCGCTCTCGACGTCCAGTCCCCGGGCCAGGTCGACGACGAGCGAGCGCAGCCCGTCGGACGCGGCGTACCGGACCGGGCCGGTGGTGGTGGACCGCAGCCCGTCGGGCCCGGCGACGGCGAAGGTGTCGGTCCACGGACGGGCCAGGCCGCGCGCGACCCAGTCGTCGACCACCGCGGCGAACGGCGAGCCCTCGTGCGCGGTCAGGTACGAGGCGCCGAGGTCGACGGTCCGCTGCGACAGCGTCCGCGAGGCCATCCGCCCGCCCGGCCGGCGACCGCGGTCGAGCACGCGGACGGGCACCCCGGCCGCGGCCAGGGCGCGGGCGCAGGCGATCCCGGCGATGCCGGCGCCGACGACGGTCACGGGGGAGGGAGGCACGCCGACGATCCTGCGGGCCGGACGGCGCGACCGCCCGCCGAGCGCGGCTTGGGAGGATCGGCGCCGTGCCGCCCACCCCCACGACGATCACCGACCCGGACGACCCGCGGGTGGCCGACTTCCGCGACCTCAAGGCCGGGGACCGCCGGCCGGGCACCGAGCGCGGCACCGGCCCGGTCATCGTGGAGGGCGTCCCAGCGGTGCAGCGGCTGCTGGCCTCGCCCTACCGGATGCGCGCCGTGCTGGGTGTGCCCGGGCGGGTGGCGGCGCTCGACCTGCCCGAGGGGGTCGCGGCCTACGAGGCGGACAAGTGGGTGCTCTCGGAGGTCATCGGCTTCCGGCTGACCCGCGGTGTGCTGGCCTCGGCCGACCGCCGTCCCCCGGCCGACCTCGACGCGCTGCTGGTCGGGCCGGACCCGGCCGCGCCCCGTCGGCTGGCCGTGCTGGAGGCGCTCAACGACGCGGAGAATCTGGGCTCGATCGCCCGCTCCGCGGTGGCCCTCGGCGTCGACGGCCTGCTGCTGGACCCGCGCTGCGCCGATCCGCTGTACCGCCGGTCGGTGCGGGTCTCGATGGGCCACGTGCTGGCGCTGCCGTTCGCCGTCCTGCCCGACTGGCCCGGCGGGCTGGACCTGCTGCACCGGGCGGGCTACCTCACCGTGGCGCTCACCCCGGCCGACGATGCGGTCGACCTGGCCGAGCTGGACCCGCGGGCGCACCCGCGCACGGCGGTGCTGCTCGGGGCGGAGGGGCCGGGGCTGACCCCGGAGGCGCAGCGGGCTGCCCGGGTGCGGGCGCGCATCCCCATGCGGGCCGGCGTCGACTCACTGGGCGTCGCAGCGGCCGCCGCGATCGCCTTCGCCATGCTCCGCTGAGAAGAGGACCCCTCTGCCCCCCACCAGAGAAGGACCCCGTCCTCCTCACCGCTCGCAGGCTCGCGGCGAGCCTCTGGACGGGGTCGCGGCGGGGCCCTGCAGAGGGGCCGTCGTGAGGGGCGTGGGGCGAGGAGTGCCTGGGTTAGCCGCGCAGCGAGAAGCGGGCCAGGTGCGCCCGGGCCTCCTCGGCGCGGGCGGGGTTGCACATGACGTCGTAGCGCCCGGCGATCACGGCACTGGTGCTGGTGAAGTCGCGCTGTCCCCGGGTGGCGCTGTAGCCGATCGCGCCGAAGAGGGCTCCGAACACCAGACCGATGACCAGGCCCAGCAGGATCGAGCTGATCCACGCGCCGGGCTCGACGGCGAAGATGCCGAGGAGCAGGCCGACGAACAGGCCCCACCAGGCGCCACCGGCCGCGCCGGCGGCGAGCACCCGGCCCCAGGTGAGCCGGCCGGTGACCCGCTCGACCTGGCGCAGGTCCGAACCGATGATCGTGACGTTCTCGACGGCGAACTTCTGGTCGGCGAGGTAGTCGACGGCGGCCTGTGCCTGCTCGTAGGTGTCGAAGGAAGCGACCTGCACGCCGCCGAGGGGCATGGACACCGAGGCTGACATGCCACCCGAGGGTACTCGGCAGTTCCGCGTGGACCCCTGGCGCGGAGCGTCCGGCGTCACCGGTCCGGGGCCCACCATCCCCCGGTGTCCCGGCGTTCCCGTGCCCGGTCGGGCCGCAGGTCAGCGGTGCCGGCGCACCCCGAAGACGATGTCCTCCCACGCCGGGATGCGGGCGCGCGGGTCCTCGTCGTCGTCCCCCTCGCCGCCCGGGCGGCCCAGGACGACGGTGTCGTGCTCGCTGATGTCGTCCTCGTCGGCGGGCGCGTCGGTGCGGCGGGCGTCGGGGCGGGGACCCTCGGCCGGCAGCACCGGCCGTACGTCGTCGTCCGCGGCCGGGTCGTCGTCCTCGTCGGGGGCGAGCCGGGAGGAGGCGGGTGCGGCGACGCCGTCGTCGTCGGGGACGACGACGACCGGCCGGCTCCGTATCGGAGCGGGCCGCTCGGTCGGCACGTGCGGGACGACGCGCACCAGGCGGGTGCCCTCGGCGAAGTCGGTGGTGGCGGCGTCGACCGGGGTGACCGTGCGCGCCGGGATGTCGTAGGCCCAGCGCGTGACGCCCGACTTCGCGCCGGCCTGCCAGGCGGCGGTGACCTGCCACGTGCCGTCGGAGGAGCGCGAGGCGTCCCAGCGGACGGCGTCGAGGTCGGCGCCGAGGAGTCGCAGCCGTTCGGACATGAACTGCTGCA
>DATIMX010000224.1:0-2285 GCA_035474935.1 Geodermatophilus sp.
GTTGATCAGAATCGTGTACGCAAGCGGCAACTGCCTGGCGCTCGCCACCGTCTTGTACAAACCCAGCAGTACACCCGGATAGATCTCGCCGCCCTGACGCGCCCTGTCTACGTAGACACGCGCGGACTCGAAGAATGCGCCGATCCGCTTCAACTCGACCGCCTTGCGGATGGTGGGGTTCGCATTCCGGCGGATACTGACCGGGTAGATTCCGGACCGTCCCGCCCACGACGGACATGTCCGTGATCAAGCCCTGCACGAGCGTCACCAGGTCGGCGTCACGCCCGTCGGGTGAGAAGTCCCGGCCATCGGTAGCCGAAAAGATCAGGTCCCCGTTGGGCTCACGCCTTCGGGTCGCCCGGCCCTCTCCCGCTTCTCCTCCTTCGCCGCCGCGGGTCTCGTCAACTGTTCCGGGCGAGAGTAGGAGCCCCAATCCGTCGCGGGTCAGTAGGTCCTCCGGGTTTGCGCCCTCCACCTGATCAACGGCGTCTCCGTAGAGCCGCATCAGTTCATCAAGCCGAGTGGCTCGGACGGCGGAGGCGGCCTTGACCTCGTCAAGAAGTCCCCGCTCACCCAGGTAGTCCTCTTCCAACCCGGTAGCAGGCAAGCTCTGGCGCTGCTGCTTGACCAGTCCTTGCCAGCGCTGGAGGACCGCGCGCTGGTCCGGGTCCGCCGACGCGCGCCCGGCCTGACCTTCGACGCCACCCTGGCGCCGTGGTGGGTTGTCGGCGAGGCCGCGGCGATGGAGCGCGCGATCACCAACCTGCTCGACAACGCCGCGAAGTGGAGCCCGCCCGAGGGCCGGGTGACGGTGCGGGTCTCGGCCGGCGTGCTCACCGTCGACGACCAGGGTCCGGGGATCGACGCCGAGGATCTGCCGCACGTGTTCGAGCGCTTCTACCGTGCCCGGGAGTCGCGCGGGATGCCCGGCTCCGGCTTGGGGCTGTCCATCGTCCGCCAGGTCGTCGCACGCCACGCCGGCACCGTCGCCGTCCACAACCGCGAGGGCGGAGGCACCCGCTTCACCGTCGTGCTGCCGGGCTCCTCCTCCCCGCACGGCGCGAGCTCCGAGCGCCGCGGTACGAGCGGCAGCTGACCGGGGGCCCCGAGGGCTCCCGCCGGGCCCCTCCGAGCCCTAGAGTGGATAGATGCTTTTCGACGTCACCGCCGACGCCTACGGCCGGTTCATGGGGAGATACTCCGAGCCGTTGGCCGATCAGCTCGTGGCGATGGCCGGCTTGCGGGCCACCGACCGAGTGCTCGACGTGGGCTGCGGACCGGGGGCGCTGACCGCGCGGCTGGTCGCCGTCGCCGGCACCGGCCGGGTCACCGCGATCGACCCGTCCTCGTCGTTCGTCGCCGCCGTCGCCGCCCGCCTGCCGGGCGTGGACGTCCGTGAGGCGAGTGCCGAGGCGCTGCCGTTTCCCGACCACGGGTTCGATGCGACGTTGGCCCAGCTGGTGGTGCACTTCATGAGCGACCCGGTGGCGGGCCTGCGCGAGATGGCCCGGGTCACGCGTCCGGGCGGTCCGGTGGTCGCCTCGGTATGGGACCACGGCGGCGGCCGAGGACCGTCGTCGCCGTTCTGGCGAGGTGTCGCGGACGTCCACCCCGGCGCGCTCGACGAGAGCGACCCCCCCGGCTCACGCGAGGGCCACCTGGGCCAGCTCTTCGAGGACGCCGGCCTGGGCGACCTCGACGAGACGGTGCTCACCGTGACCGTGCCGTACGAGAGCTTCGAGGAGTGGTGGGAGCCCTACACCTTCGGGGTCGGGCCGGCCGGCGCCTACGTCGACCGGCTGGACGAGGCGGACCGGCAGCGGGTGCGTGACGCGTGCGCGGCGCAGCTGCCCCCGGCGCCCTTCGAGGTCACGGCGTCGGCGTGGACGGTGCGCGGGCGGGCCTAGCCGACTCCGTCGTGGGTCCGTCGAAGACCCGCAGCAACCGCTCCGCCTTCCAGCGGGACTCGGCGTACTCCTCGGCGACGTCGGAGTGGACCGTGATCCCGCCGCCGGTCCCGAGCAGGTAGCGCCCGTCGCCGCTGGTGGTCAGCGACCTGATCACCACCCCGAGGTCGGCCCGCCCGTCGGCGGACACCCAGCCGAAGGCGCCGGCGTAGGCGCCGCGGGCACTGCTCTCCACCTCCTAGATGATCTGCATGGTGCGCAGCTTCGGCGCCCCGGTCATCGAGCCGAATGGGCCGGTCGCCGGCGGCTGCTGCTGGCCTATGAACGCCTCACCCCGGACGCATTCACCAGGCTGTGGAACGCGCTCATCGACGCCGG
>DATIMX010000225.1:0-3876 GCA_035474935.1 Geodermatophilus sp.
CGTACTCCAGCAGGCCGCCGGCCGACGGGTAGCGGGCCCCGAACTTGGCGAACGAGTATCCCTGCAGCAGGGCCACCGCCCCGGCGATCAGGAAGGAGAGCCAGACGGCGGCCCCCGCCACCTCGCCGGCGGCCCCGAGCAGCGCGAAGATCCCGGCGCCCACCATGGCGCCGACCCCGATGAAGGCCGCCTGCCGCACCGACAAGCGGGCAGCGGCGGGATGGTCGTCGACGGTCATGGTCCTGGCTACCGCACCCTCGGCACCCGCGGCCTCGTCCGCAATGGAGGAACGGCGAGAGGAGCGGTGGGGCGGGTCAGCGGTCACTCATCCCCTGGGGAGGAGGTTCCCGCCGCGCCCGGGGGCTGGAATGGCGGTGTCCGCGACGAGTCCCGGAGGCGCTCCCATGCAGACCGCACGCCCGTCCCGGTCGCCGACCGAGCTGCAGTGGCCGGCGTGCGCTGCTCTGCACATGGTCATGCCCCTGGTCGTCGAGGTGGACGCGTGGTTCCGCCGCCAGCGGCAGCACCTGCCGGCCCCGGAACCGGTCGAGGTGGCCGTGGCGCCCGCCCTCGCGGCCGTGACGGCCTGAGATGTGCCGCTGGATCGCGTACACCGGCTCGCCGGTCCTCATCGAGGACCTGCTGTATGCACCCGAGAACTCACTCATCGCGCAGAGCCTGCACGCCCGGCTCGGGGTCGAGCCCACCAACGGCGACGGCTTCGGCGTCGGCTGGTACGACGGGAGGGACGCGCCGGGGCAGTTCCGCAGCACTGAGCCCGCCTGGAACGACCGGAACCTGCACGAGCTCGCCGGGCACGTCCGGTCCTCCCTCGTGTTCGCGCACGTCCGGGCCTCGACGGGAACTCCGGTCCAGCAGACGAACTGCCACCCGTTCCGGCACGGGCGCTGGCTGTGGATGCACAACGGCGCCCTCGCGGGGTTCCGGGCGGTGAAGCGGGACCTCGCGATGGCGGTCGCCCCCGACCTCTACCCCGACATCGAGGGGTCCACCGACTCCGAGCTGCTGTTCCACCTGGCACTCACCCACGGCCTCGAGGACGACCCGCCGGCGGCGATCGCCAGCGCCGTGGGGCTGGCCGAGGAGATCGGCCGCCGGCACGGCGAGCCGTTCCCGGTCCAGATGACCGTGGCGACGACTGACGGCGAGACGCTGTGGGCCTTCCGGTACTCGAGCGAGGGTCGCTCCCGCTCGCTGTTCCACAGCGCCGACGTCCTCACCCTGCGCGCGCAGTACCCCAGCAGCGCGGTTCTCGGACGGCTGTCCGACGACGCCCGGATGGTCGTCTCGGAGCCGCTCGGCAGCCTCCGCGGCGCGTGGCAAGAGGTCCCCGAGGCCACGTGCGTCGTCGTCCGGCACGGGGTGGAGGAGCTGCGCCCGTTCGAGCCGACCGTTCCGAAGCTCCGCGGTCTGGCGACGGCCGGTCGCCGGTCAGGCCCTCCGTGACCGTCGCCGGGGGCCGCGCCGAGCGCCGCCCGGCCCCCGGCGACGGCATCCCGACGGTGGGCGTGGAGGAGGAGTTCCTGCTGCTCTGGCCACGAGGGGACGTCGCCTGCGTAGCGCCGGAGGTGCTCGCCGCCGTCGCCGCCGGAGTCGGGGCGCACGCCGAGTACAACCGCTGCCAGGTGGAGGCGGCGACTGGGGTCCGCTCCGGGCTGGCCACCGTCGGCCGCGAGCTCTCCGTGGCCAGGCGGGCCCTCGCCCAGGCTGCCGCGGACCTGGGCGCCCGCCTGGTCGCCTCGGGCACGCCCCCCTGCGATGCGCCGGGCGTCGCGTCCCTCACCGACGACCCGCGCTACCGACGGCTGGTCGACACGGTGGCCGGGCTGTGCCGGGCTGCCGTGATGGGTGCCGTCGCGGACGAGCTCGCCGGACTCCCCGTCCCGGCCGTGACCGACCGGCAACGGGTGGCCGCCGCCTACGCCGCGGCCTGGCGCGGGTTGTCCGCCGTCGTCGTCGACCCGGAGCTCGCGGTGGATGGGCGCCGGCCGGCGGGTCCTCACCAAGCTGCTGAGGGCTCTCGCGCCCACGTTGGAGGCCTCCGGCGACGGCCCCCTCGTCGAGACCTCACTCGTCGCGCGGCTCCGTCGGGGTTCAGGCACCGACCGGCAGCGGGCGCTGTGGCACCGTGGCCCACACGCTGCCTTCGTGCAGGCCGTGGCCGACCTCGGCCTCGGCGTCTGATGTGGCTACCGCGCCCCGGCAGACCGCTGGGCGCCGGTCCCGCACCCGCGCGGTCCCGCGCCCTTCATCCGCGACGGGTCACGAGACCGGTGGACAGCTCACGGATGCTCGGCCCCGGGCCGAGCCACTGGTTTCGCCGGGCTCGGTGTCGTGCCGACGGGCCCGCGCGCCTGGTTGCCGTCAGGCCGACCGACACGCTGCCGCTGACCCTCCGACTCGAGGCCTCATGGGACCGCAGTCGATGATCTCCCGCGGTGTTCTCATCGTGGTCCTCGCCCGGATGATCACCATCCTCCTCCCTTGCGTCCGCCTATCCCGTGCCTGCCCGGGACTCACCGCACTGCGGTGACGACCGCCGGCGGGAGGTCGGGGACGGTCGACGTGGACCGCGCCACGTGGCCTGCGTCCGTCTCCCCTCCCCGCAGGGGTACGACGTCGTGGGCGGCTGGGCGAGAGCCGGTGGGCCGATCGGGCACCTGCCCGGCCGGGGGCGTCCACCGCGCGAGCGCCGTCAGGTGACGCGACCCGTCCGGTCGTCCCCCTGAGGGGCGTCCCCGATTCACCCCCTTCGCACGATGTCCCGGGGCACCGGCACGCGGAACGGTCGGCGGAGCAGCTCCCGGACCACCCAGACAGGCACGGCCATGACGACGATCGATCGCGCAGCACCGACGCGACGGGTGTACTTCCACGACCCACTGGCACCGGCCGCGAGCCTGGTCGTCCCCTCGGTGTTCGTCGCGGTGCGCTGGCATCACGGGACCCTGCTCCTCGTCCGCCGGCGCGACAGCGGCGCCTGGGAGCTGCCGGGCGGCCGCGTCGACGTCGGTGAGACAGCCGTGGAGGCCGCCGTGCGGGAGACCGCTGAGGAAGCCGGTGTGCGCGTCGAGGTCACCGAACTCGCCGGCCTGTTCACCGATCCCGGGCACGTGGTGCGCTCGGCGGACGGCGAGGTGCGCCAGCAGTTCACGCTGCTCTTCCGGGCCCGTTGCCTGGGTGGGGTGCCGCATGGTGACCAGCACGAGACCAGCGACGCCGCGTGGGTGCCGGTCGCGGACCTCGCGGGGCTGGCGATGGAGCCGCCGGTGCGGATCTGGGTGGCCCAGGCCATCGCGGTGGGGGAACCGCCGCTCCTCCGCTGAGGTGACGCCTGGTCGAGTGTCCCGCGTCGCGCGTGCACGTCCCGCGTTCAGGCGTCCTCCCGGTGGTTGCGATGCCGATGGTGCGGCGGGGTCACGCCGCGGCCGGAGCGGCGGATGGCCAGCGGGAGCGCGTACCAGGTGAGCACTCCGACCAGCACCGTGAGCGAGCTGCCCACGACCGCCGGGCCCGTCGGCGTCCGCGTCGCCAGAGGACACCCGGTAGATCAGGTCCTCGAAGGCGGCGCCGTCGAAGTGGACCTTGAACTCGTAGCGTGCCTCCGGGTGGAAGCCGGGTCGCCGATGCGCCCGGCCCACAACCGGACGTCTGCAGCGGTGACCGTTTCGCCGGTCCGGCCCTCCACCGGCGACAGGCCCTGCAGCTGCACACCCTCACCGGCAGCCGGCACCCGTCCGAGGACCAGGTACATCGCCGACCTCCTCGCCGCCACCGGCACCGCCGGCGACCCTGCCGGCTACGGCCAGACCGTGGCCCGGGAGCTGTTCCCCGACGTCCTGTCCTACGTGGTCG
>DATIMX010000226.1:0-7320 GCA_035474935.1 Geodermatophilus sp.
GGCCGGGTGGCAGGGGGCACGGCCGCGGCCCCGGGGGCGTCAGCGGCTCCCGCTCGCCGTCGTCGGGCTCCGGGCGGCACAGCTCCCACTCGCGGCGCCGCCACACCTGCCGGTGGGCGCGCATCTCCAGGACCTCCTGGAACGCGGCCGCGGCGTTGAGCGCGGGCACCGTGGGGCTCTGGGTGAGCGCGTGCAGCAGCGCGCTGACGCCGGAAAAGACCAGTTCGGTGCCGGCCGGGCCGACGCGCCGGTACAGCTCCCGCTTGAGCCACGTCTGCGACTCCAGCAGGGCGACGGCGAGGGTCGCGTGACGGGTGAGCGCCGGGATCGGCAGCATCTTCCCCGCGTAGGCGACGCCGACGGCCGCGAGGTCGATCCCGGCCGCGACGAGGGCGGCCAGCAGCGGCTCCAGGTCGGCCGGGTGGTCCTCCCGCGTCGGGAACTGTCCCTTCCCCCCGCGGGCCTTCTCGATGGCGGTCACCGTGCCGACGAGGTCCTCGACGGTGACCCGGCGGTCGTCGAAGGCGACGAGCACGCGGCCCACGACGTCGTTGACGGTCGCCCACTCCACGCCCTCGAGCCGCTCGAGGTGGCGGCGCAGCGCCCGGCGGACCTCCGGGGCCTCCTGGGCATCCGGCGCGCACAGCTCGACCTGCGCCCGGCCCCTGTCGGCCCAGACCCGGCGGGTGTGCCGCGCCGGCGGGGGCTCGAGCATCCCGCGCGCGGTGTCGAGCAGGTCGTGCAGCCGCCCGTCGGGCAGCGGGTCGGCGCCGGTGACCAGGGTGCCGACGGCGCGGGTGCCCGCGACCGCGGCCACGTGCGCCCGCGAGAGCGAGGCGCGGCCGGCCTGCCCCACGAGTCCGGCGGTGCCACCGACGAGCCCGGCCGTGACCCCCGCGCCGGCCACCGCGCCGGCACCGGCCAGGGCAGCGGCCGAGGCGAGCGCGCCGCCGATCCGGCGTCTGAGGGCCATCGCTCCTCCGGAACTCGGTCTCCCGGAACCAGGCTGGCTGCGGACGCTACGCCCGTCGACGCGTGTCCGCGCCCCGGGGCGTCGTCATCCCGCGCCGAGCCAGTCCACGGCCGCCACGGCCACCTCGTGCGGGACGGCGTGCCCGCCGGCGAACTCCCGGTAGGTGACGTCGTAGCCGTCGTCGCGGAGGGCCGGCACGATCCGCCGGCTGGTCTGCTCGACGGGCAGGACCTCGTCGGCGTCGCCGTGCGACACGAACACCGCCGGCCGCCCCTCCCGCGACGCCCCGGGCACGAAGCCCGGGGAGAGGGCCACCACCCGCGTGAACAGGTCCCCGTTGGCCAGGCCGAGCCCCAGCGCGTAGGAGGCGCCGTCGGAGAACCCGGCGACGGCGGTGCGCCCCGGGTCGACCGGCACGGTCGAGAAGACGCGGGCCAGGGCCCGGTCCAGCAGGGCGGCGTCCTCACCGGAGCGGCCGGTGATCGCGTCCCACGTCGGCCCGCGGGAGGCCGGCGCGAGGACGAGCAGGCCCCGCTCGTCGGCCAGGCCGCCGAGGACGGCGAGTCCGGTCTCGGCGTTCCCGCCCGCCCCGTGCAGGGCGACCACGAGCGGCACCGCGCTGCCCGCTGCGAGGCCGGGCGGCACGTGCAGCAACGGCGGCCGCTCGACCCCCAGGTCCAGCGGCTGCGTCCCCGGCGCGGGCGGCGCGGTGGGCAGCTCCGGCTGCGGGCGGGCGGTGAGCCGCGCGACCGTCCCCGTGCTCCCGAAGGACCCCAGCAGCTGCACCCCGCAGCCGGCGAGGACACCCGCACCGGCGAGCGCCGCAGCGGCGCCGAGCAGGCGCCGGCGGGTCCAGCCGGGGCCCGGGGACGCCACCGTCAGCCGCCGTGCAGGGCCGCCCAGAAGGCCGCGCGGACACCGTCGGCACCCCAGGCGTTGGGCTCGATGAGGGAGCAGAACCACAGGTCCCGCTGCTCCGGCCGGGCCTCGCGGCGCCGGGGGTCGCCCGCCGCCAGCCCGTGGCCGCGGAACAGCTCGGCGATCTCGGCCACCGCAGCGCCGTGCCGGGCCGCTCCCCGGCGCAGGGCGTCGTTGAGCTCGGCGATCAGCGCGACGGCGTCCGGCCAGGGCGGCAGGCCCAGCCGCGCCGCGTCGCCGGTGCCGTCACTGGGGTCGTACACCGTGCCCACGACGACGCGGCCGTCCGGCGCCAGGGCCTCGCCGATGGCGACCAGTGCCCGGTTGAGCGCGGCCGCGACCCGGGCGACGACCGCACGGGCGGCCGCGGTGTCCCCGTACGCGCCGAGGAGGTCGTTCCCGCCGATGGTCAGCGTGACCAGCGAGGGCCGGGCGGGCAGCGCGGCGAGCCGGGGCAGCTGCCGGTCCAGCAGCGTGCCGGTCGTCGCGCCGTCGGTCGCCAGCAGCGCGAACGCCGTCCCGGGCGCGGTGCTGCGCAGGTCCCGCCCGCGCCAGTCCGGGAAGTCGTCGTCCCGGTTGGCGTGCAGCAGGCTGGCCCCGCCGCGGCCCGGGCCGCCGGAGTAGTCGTCGATCGAGATCGAGTCGCCGAGCGCGACGTACCCTCCCGCGCCGATCACCCCGCCATGGTGCGCCGGGAGCCGGTCAGCCGCGCACCGGCTGCGCCGGGTCCGCGCCGGCAGGGAGCGCGGCGTGCCGGGGGTGGGCTACATCGCCCCGTGTCCGCGGGCGGCCGCACCGCGCCGCTGGCTACCGTGGTAGGGCATCGGCGGGCCGGACGCGGAGGGACGAGCAGGTGGACACGGCGCTACCGCACGGGGTCGTCCCCGCCGCCTCGCGCCTGCTGCACGACGCGCTCCTCTTCTCCTCCCCCGACGAGCTGGCCGCCGCCACGGTTCCCTTCGTGCAGGAGGGCCTGGCCGCCGGGGACGTCGTCGTCGTCACCGCCTCCCCCGCCACCGCCGACGTCGTCCGGACGGCCGTGGACGACGACCGCGTGCGTGTGCTGCCGCGGGATGTGGCCTACGGCCGGCGTACGCCCGCGGCGGTCACCGCCTTCCGCCGGCTGACCGACGAGCTCGCCGCCACCGGCGCGCGCCGCGTCCGGGTGCTCGGCGAGACCGACTTCGGACGCACCGAGCGCGAGCAGCTGGAGTGGCAGCGCTACGAGGCCGTGCTCAACGACGCCCTCGCCGACCGGCCGCTGTGGGGACTGTGCCTCTTCGACACCACGCGGCTGCCCGAGCCGGTGCTCGAGTCGGTCGCCCGCACCCACCCGACCGTCGTCGCCGGCCGCTCCCGGACGCCCAACCCCCGCTTCGTCGACCCGGCCGCGTACCTGCGCGGTCTGCCGGTGCCGGAGGAGCCGCTGCAGTCCGGCGTCCCGCGGCTGGCCGTGGACGGCGTCGCCGACCTGATCGCGCTGCGGCACGCCGTCGCCGCCGAGCTGGCCGCGGTCGGGGGCCCGCGCGAGGTGGTCGAGGACTTCCTCCTGGCCGTCGACGAGACGACGTCCAACGCCGCCCGGCACGGCGCGCCGCCGGTGGGCCTGCGGCTGTGGACGTCGGCCGACCGGGTCGTGTGCGCCGTCACCGACCACGGCCGGGGCATGGACGACCCGTTCGCCGGCTACGGCCCGGCCCACGGCCAGGACCTCTCCCGCGGTGGCATGGGCGTGTGGCTGGCCCGCCAGCTGTGCGACCACGTCGACATCAGCTCCGGCCCGGACGGCGTCACGGTGCGGCTGACGACCGCGCTGCGCTGAACCCGGCCTGGGACGATGTCGGCGTGAACCCTCCCGAGTACAGCGTCCTGGAGTACACGCTGGCCGACGACTACCTGGAGCGCCGGGAGGCGCTGCGGGCCGACCACCTGGCGCTCCTCCGGGACGCCCACGAGCGTGGGGAGCTGCTGATGGCCGGTGCGCTGCCCGACCCGCACGACCGCGCGCTGCTGGTGTGGACGACGCCGCGCGAGGTGGTGGAGCGCTTCGTCGAGTCCGACCCCTACGTCGTCCAGGGGCTGGTCACCGGCTGGACCATCCGGCCGTGGGCCGTCGTCGTCGGCTGACGCGGCCGGGAGCATCGCAGCGCACACCGGCGAGCGAGGAGCGGACCGGCCGCGTCAGCCGATCCGGTCACGTCGTCATCGGGGCTGCACCAGGATCTTGACGTTCTCCTCCTTGTTGTCGATCAGCTCGCGGAACCCCTGCTCGACGATGTCGTCGAGGCCGATCCGCCCGGTGATGAACTGGAACGGGTCGACCCGGCCGGAGGCCACCATCTCGATCGTCGCGGGGTGGTCGTGCGCGTAGGCGAGGCTGCCCAGCACGCTGACCTCGCGGAACACCAGGTCGTTCATCGCGACCCGGGCCTCGTGCCCCCAGATCGCCACGTTGACGCAGGTGCCGCCGGCACGGGTGGAGCGGATGGCCGTCGCCAGCACCTGGTCGACGCCGGCGCACTCGAAGGTGACGTCGGCGCCGCGGCCCTTCGTCAGCTCCTCCACGGCCTCGACGACGTCGACCGACCGCGGGTCGAGCACGGTGGCCGCGCCGGCGCCCGCCGCCTTCTGCTTGCGCGCCTCGGCGGGCTCCACCACGACCACCTGCTCCACGCCGGCGGCGGTCAGCGCCGCGGTGGTCACCAGCCCGATGGGACCGGCCCCGAACACCACCGCCGCATGCCCCGGCCGGGCGCCGGAGAGCCGGACGGCGTGGTACGCGACGGCGAGCGGCTCGACGAGCGCCCCGACGTCCGTGCCGAGGTCGCCGAGCGGGTGGATCCACCGGCGCTCGGCCACGACGTACCGGGAGAAGCCCCCGCCGCCGCCGGAGAGCCCCACGAAGCCGAGGGTGCGGCAGACGTTGTAGCGACCCTGCTGGCAGGCGTCGCAGCGACCGCAGACGACGTAGGGCTCCACGACCACCCGGTCCCCCACCCGCACGTCGCCCACCCCGGGCCCGACCTCCCCCACCACGCCGGCGAACTCGTGGCCGAGGGTCACCGGCATGCTCTCGCCGGTCAGCGGGTGCGGCGCCTCGGCCGTGGGCACGAAGATCGGGCCCTCGAGGTACTCGTGCAGGTCGGTACCGCAGATGCCGCACCACTCGACCTCGACGGCGACCGTGCCGGGGCGCACCTGGGGGTCCGGAACCTCCTCGACCCGGATGTCGCCGCGACCGTGGAACCGGGCTGCCTTCATGGCGTCGTCTCCGTCCGTCGGTGGACCTCCGCGCGGGAGGCTGCCGACAGGACACCGCGAGGCGCCCGGTCCCCGGGAGCGTTGCAGCCGGTTGCAGCCGGTTGCAGCCGCCCCGTCCCGCCGGCCCCCTGCAGGGTCCCGCCGCGAGCGTGCGAGTGGCGGGGGGCAGGGGGTCCTTCTACTGCGAGGGTGGGGAGGACGGGGTCCTTAATCGGGCAGCAGCCGGCGCAGCACGCCCTTGGCCGTCGCCCCGACGCGGTAGGACTGCACCAGCCACGAGTTGCAGACGATGTTCGCGCCGGCCAGCGCAGGCACGACGAACTGCGTCACCCGCTGCCGGCTCTGCCACTTGGCGATCTCCGGCGGGGTGTTCGGGGTCGGCAGGGTGGCGTCCTTGACCTCCACCTGCTCGCCGCGGCGCGCGGCCTCCTCGGCGGCCTTGCCGATGCGGCTGCCGCTGTAGGCGGCGTAGGCGGTGGCGCCCGCGCCGGCCACGGCCAGCCCGGCCTTGAGCGCGCCCACGGTGCCGAAGCCCTTCTGCAGGGCGATCCGCCGGCCGCCGACCTGGGTGAGCCGCAGCCCGGCCAGCAGCGTGGCGGCGATGCCGCCGAACTGCGCGGGCTGGTACCGGCTCCACGCCGACCCGGCCACCCGGATGCGGTCGAGACCCTGGGAGAGGTCCTGGCCGGACTTGTTCACGCCGGCGATGCCCATCACCGCCCCGCCGAACCACAGGGCCGAGCCCAGGTCGTGCACCGCCTGCGCCACGACGTGGTTGTCGCTGCTCGACGTCATCGTTCCTCCTCCGGTCGGGTCCCCCCGTGCGAGTGGCCGCCCCTACCCGGACCCGCGCCCGGGTAACAGGACACGCCCGCCGACCTCGGCGACACGCCGCGGGAGTGCCGGGCCGGGGATGGGAGCGGTCACCGGTGGGTATGTCCCGCGTGCGACCGGAGTACGGACAGTCGGACCCCGGTCGGAGTCCCCCGCGGAGCGCCCCATGTCACCCGCCGTCGGCACCGTGTCCGAGATCGACCGGCTCATCGTCGAGGCCCACCGCGACCTCGGCGCAGCCCGCTCGGCGTTCGCACGCACCCCGAACAGTGCGACGTCCACCGCCTGCCGGACCGCCGAGGCCCGGCTGGACGAGCTGTTGGACGTCCGCCTCGACCGGATGGCCGCCGCCCGCCGGCCGCCCGCCGCGGGCGCGACGTGACCGGTGTCCTGCCGGGTGCCTGCCCGGGCGCGCGGCGGGTGAGGGAGGCTGGGGGGCGCGGCCGTGCCTCTCCTCGGGGACGGCGGGGCCGGAGGACGGCCGGTGGGATGGGCCCGCCGGCGACGAGCAGTGCAGGAGCACGTGGATGCCGCAGGGCACGGTGAAGTGGTTCAACGCCGAGAAGGGGTTCGGGTTCATCGCACCCGACGACGGAGGGCGTGACGTGTTCGTCCACTTCTCCGCGATCGCAGACGAGGGCGGGTTCCGCACCCTCGACGAGGGCCAGCAGGTGGAGTTCGAGGCCAGCGAGGGGCAGCGCGGCCCGCAGGCCGACTCGGTGCGGCCGGTCGGCGGCGCCCCCCACCGCCAGGAGCGCGGGCGCGACGACCGGGGCCGCGGGCGGGACGACGAGCGGGACTGGGGCCGCGGCGGCGACCGCGGGCGCGAGGGCGGCCGCCCGTCGCGCGGCGGGCGCGCCACCGGCACGGTCTCCTGGTTCGACGCCGACAAGGGCTTCGGGTTCATCCAGCCCGACGACGGCGGGCCGGACGTGTTCGTGCACTTCTCGGCCATCGCCGACCGCGGCGGGTTCCGCAGCCTCGACGAGGGCCAGCGGGTCGAGTTCGACGTCACCCAGGGCCAGCGCGGCCCGCAGGCCGAGGACGTGCGGTCGGCCGAGCGGAGCGGCGGCTCCCGGGACGCCGGCCCGCGCGGCGGTGGGTACCGCGACCGGGACGGTGGCGGGTACCGCGACTCGGGCGGCTACCAGGACCGGGACCGTGGCGGCTACCAGGACCGGGACCGCGGTGGGTACCAGGACCGGGACCGTGGCGGCTACCGCGACGGCGGCCGGGACGCCGGGGCCGGCGGCGCCGGTGCGGGGCGTCGTCCCTCGGGCGGCGGCCGGGCCAACGGCACGGTGAAGTGGTTCAACGCGGAGAAGGGCTTCGGG
>DATIMX010000227.1:0-2793 GCA_035474935.1 Geodermatophilus sp.
CTGGCCGAGAGCAGCGCTTGTGGGTTCGGCGGTTCCGCATGGCACACGGGATCTCCCGCTTGAGGAGGTCGTCCGTCAGGCCGTCGACCTCAGGGGCTAGCTCCGTGCTGACCAGCAGGTCTGTCATCTCCACATGATGCCCGCACGGCGTTCGGCTGATTATGTGTGCCCGCTCACACCTGAGAGTCGGTGTGTCGACCTCCGTGGTGGGGTGAGCGGCACCCGGAAGACGCATGGAGGGCTGTCCCGCGTGCCTAGCCGCGTGCCTAAGACAACGGCTCAACATGGCCTCTAGCGGTCAACAGCGGTAAGTAGCCTTAGGCACAACCCGCAGGTCAGCGGCCGAATGTGCTGGTCAGAGACGCATTGCGCCCCGAATTGGAAGGCTGGGGCTCTGCCATTGAGCTACACCCGCGGAATCTGCAGGGCGTGGCTGGTGCGCGCCCGTCTCCCCGAAGGGAGCCCCCGGACGACCGAGTCGCCGGGGGCGCAGTCCGGTCACAGGGTAGCGCGAGCCGCCGCGGCTGGCGGGGGACGCGGGATCAGTCGGTGCTCCGGAGTGCCGTGAGGCGCTCCAGGGCGTAGCGCGCGGGCGCGTAGCCGTGGTCTGCCGCTCCAGTCCTGACGGCCTCTCGGGTCGTCGACCCGTCGTCGGCGTCCTCGGGGCTGCGCCGGGGTGCCGGCACGGTCTGGGCTGTTCGCTGCGGGGCGCGGTCCTCACGGGCGGGCGTCGGTACGGCTGTACTCTTCTCGGACACGTCATCTCCTCCGGGTGTGGATCTCGGCCGCGGTCACACGGTTGCGGTCCGCGGCTCGTGCGAGGCCGCCGGCAGCTGCTCCTGCACCGGGGGACCCGGCTGGCGCGGGATGGCCGGCATCGGGGACGGGTTGCGGTAGGCGACGGCGTAGCCGGCCGGGACGGTGAGCATCGCCAACTGCGGCGACTGCCGGACCCCCACCGCGCGGACAGCGATGACGAGGTCATCCATCCGGCTAGCGGCCACCTCGTCGTCCCATACTTCGGTGGCCAGGACGGCGTTGGCCTCCCGCCGGAGCTGCCGCGACAGGCAGCCGGCCGGCAGCCCGCCGTCCCCAGGCACGGTGAGTACCAGTTCGTCGTACTGTTCCGGGTCGACGTCGTTCCATCTCAGGTGCACCACGACGAGTGACATGTCTTCCCCAGTCGATCACTGGCTCTCCGGGCGTGGTTGCCCGACTCCTTACGGAGGAGGCAGCTCCGGCCGGTGATACGACGAAAGCTGTCGGCCGCGTCGGCCCGGCCGCCACGCTCCCGAGTCCGCAGGCGAGTCGTCCGCATCCCGGTCGGCAAGCGCGGCCTCGTCGGCCTCGAGAGCCCACCCGCCCGGGTCGGTCACATCCGGTAGAGCGAGGACACGTCCGGCCGCACCAGACCGACCGCCGGCCCGCCGGGAGCGGCTGGTGGCCGCCTCCGGCGCGGAGTGTGTGCCGGTCCGCGTGACCGCTGCGCCGGAGGAGCCGGCGCCGTGGCCGACCGGTGGGCGGCCACCCGTCCGGCGCCGACCTAGACTCGACCCGCCACGGGGTGTGGCGCAGCTTGGTAGCGCACCCGCTTTGGGAGCGGGGGGCCGCAGGTTCAAATCCTGTCACCCCGACCGTTCCCGTCCGCCGGACCGGCACCTGCACGGCTGTCTCTAGACTCGGGGGTCGACCCGGCGTCGTCCGTCTGCCCGGCGCCCCATCCCCGTCTGTCTATCGAGGAGCACTGCTGCTGTGAAGAGCACCATCGAGGAACTGGGCCCCACGCGGGTCCGGATGGCGATCGAGGTGCCGTGGGGGGACCTGGACCACGCCTTCGGTGAGGTCTACAAGGAGCTCGGCCGGCAGGTGCGCGTGCCCGGCTTCCGCCCCGGCAAGGTGCCCAACCGGGTGCTCGACCAGCGCATCGGCCGGCCGCTCGTGCTCGAGCAGGTCGTCCAGCACGCCATCCCGGAGGCCTACTCCGAGGTCGTGCGGGAGAACCAGGTGCGCGTCCTGGGCCAGCCCGACATCGAGGTGACCCGCCTCGACGACAACGACACCCTCGCCTTCACCGCCGAGGTCGACGTCGCCCCCAAGATCGAGGTGCCCCCGCTCGACGCCCTCGCGGTCACCGTCGACGACGTCGAGGTCACCGACGAGGAGATCGACCAGCAGATCTCGGTCATGCGCGAGCGCTTCGGCATGCTGACCGGCGTCGACCGCCCCGCCGAGGACGGCGACTTCGTCTCCATCGACCTCGAGGCGAAGCTGAACGGCGAGGTGCTCGAGGACGGCTCGACCACCGGCATGTCCTACGAGGTCGGCTCCGGCAACCTCATGGAGGGCCTCGACGACGCCGTTCGCGGGCTGTCGGCCGACGAGTCGAAGACCTTCCAGACCGCGCTGCTGCAGGGCCCGAACGCCGAGGAGACGGCCGACGTCACCGTCACCGTCCGCTCGGTGAAGACCAAGGAGCTCCCGGAGCTCGACGACGACTTCGCCTCCACCGCCAGCGAGTTCGACACCCTCGAGGAGCTGCGGGAGGACATCCGCACCCGCCTGGCCCGCACCAAGGTGCTGCAGCAGGGCGCGCAGGCCCGCGACAAGCTGGTCGAGCACCTGATCGAGACCGTCGAGGTGCCGATTCCGGAGAACCTGGTCGAGCGCGAGATCGAGTTCCGCAACCAGGCGATGCAGAACGAGCTGCAGCAGGCCGGCATGGACTGGAACAGCTTCCTGCAGATGACCGGTGTCGAGAGCCAGGAGGCCTACGACGCCGACCAGCGCAAGAAC
>DATIMX010000228.1:0-5868 GCA_035474935.1 Geodermatophilus sp.
CGACCCGACGTCCATCGCCGGCCTCGGCACCGGCGTCACCCTGGCGATCGCCCGCGTGGTGGGCGAGACCGCGCCGCTGCTGATCACCCTCGGCATCACCAACGCCACGAACCTCAACGCGTTCGACGGCCGCATGGCGACCCTGCCCGTCTACGCCTACTACCAGCTCACCCAGCCGGGCGTGCCGCCCGAGTTCGCGATCGACCGGGCCTGGACGGCGGCGCTGATCCTCATCATGCTGGTGATGGGACTGAACGTCATCGCTCGCCTGATCAGCCGCTTCTTCGCCCCCAAGACCGGTCACTGACCGGACCACCCGGAGGAAACCTGTGGCCAAGCGCATCGACGTCTCCGACCTCAACATCTACTACGGCAACTTCCTCGCCGTGGAGGGCGTCACCGTCTCCATCGAGCCGCGCAGCATCACCGCGCTCATCGGGCCGTCGGGCTGCGGGAAGTCGACGTTCCTCCGCTCGATCAACCGGATGCACGAGGTCATCCCGGGCGGGCGGGTCGAGGGCAAGATCGTCATGGACGGGCAGGACCTGTACGGCGCGGACGTCGACCCGGTGGACGTCCGGCGGCAGATCGGCATGGTCTTCCAGCGGCCCAACCCGTTCCCGACCATGTCGATCTACGAGAACGTCGCCGCGGGCATCCGGCTGAACAACAAGAAGATGAAGAAGTCCGACCTCGACGACCTGGTGGAGCGCTCGCTCCGCGGGGCCAACCTGTGGAACGAGGTGAAGGACCGCCTCAACCGCCCGGGCGCCGGGCTCTCCGGTGGTCAGCAGCAGCGGCTGTGCATCGCCCGCGCGATCGCCGTCGAGCCCGACGTCCTGCTCATGGACGAGCCGGCCTCCGCGCTGGACCCGATCTCCACGCTGGCGATCGAGGACCTGATGGCCGACCTCAAGGAACGTTTCACCATCGTCATCGTCACCCACAACATGCAGCAGGCGGCGCGGGTGAGCGAGCAGACCGGCTTCTTCAACCTCAGCGGGGTCGGCCAGCCGGGTCGGCTGATCGAGTTCAACCCGACCGAGAAGATCTTCAGCAACCCGGACCAGAAGGCGACCGAGGACTACATCTCCGGCCGCTTCGGCTGAGAAAGGACCCCTCACCCCCCGCCGTAGAAGGACCCCGTCCTCCTCACCCCTCGCACGCTCGGGCCGAGCCTCGGGACGGGGCCGGCGACGGGACCCTGCGAGGGGGGCACGGGTCGGGTGAGCTCCACCCGTCGTTCCTCGGGAGACCCTCCGGGCCCCCGCTCGTCACGACACCGCGGCCACGTGCCGTCCCCGACTCGTCCGCTCAGCAGCTGGCGGCGGCGACCGGCTCGGCGGACGGCGTGGCAGGAGCCGCGGGGGCCGGCGTCTCCGGGGCCGCGACCGGCGCCGGGGGGATCACGACCGGCACGACGCTGGAGAAGCCCGGGCCGATGACCAGCTGGACGGCCCCGCCGGTCGCGTCGCTGGGCTGCAGCACCGCACCGGGGACGGCGGCGGCGACGGTGCGGGCCTGGTCCTCGGCGCCGGCACCGAAGCGGACGACGGTCTCGTTGACCACGCCGAGCTCGTTGCCGACCTGGCCGACGCCGAAGCCCTGGGCCCGCAGCTGGTCGGCCACGGTGGCGGCCAGACCGCCGGTGGCGGTGCCGTTGAGGACATCGAGGGTGATCCCCGCGGGCGCGGCGGTCAGCGGCTGCTCGGCGGGGGTGGTGACGGGCTGCTCGGCCGCCGCGGGGGCGGGCGCAGCGGCCACGGCGGCCGGGTCGGCGGGGTCGGGGGCGACCAGCTCCGCCGGGAGCCGCCCCTCCTCGATGACCTGGTCGAACAGGGAGCGGGTGGCGGTGGCGTCGAGCACGACGTGGGCCTGCTCGCTGCCGGCCGGCACGTGGCCCACCTGGGCCACCGGCAGGCCGATCCGCTGCACCGCGTCACCGGAGAGGTCGCCGAGCGTGCCGGCCAGGGTGCGCAGGTCGCCGAGGGTGGTCGTCCGGTCGACGGTGAGGGCGTCGGAGGCGCGGGTCAGGAACCGGGTGAGGGTGGCCGGGTTGCCGAGGGTCCCCGCCGACATCGCCGTCCGCAGGGTGGAGGTGAGCACCAGCTGCGCGCGCTCGGCGACCGCCTCCCCGGTGACGTCGGCACCGGCGTCCCCCGGGGCGAGGTAGCCGGTGGCGCGGTCCCCGGACATGGTGCTGGCGCCGGTCGGGAGCGGCTCGGCCGAGGCGGTGACGGCCGGCGTCGCCGCGGGCAGGCAGACGGCCACGCCGCCGAGGGCGTCGACCATGCCGGGCAGCCGGGCCAGGTCCACGCCGAGGTAGTGGTCGACGCGCAGCCCGGAGAGCTGCTGCACCACGCGGACCGTGCACGACGGCCCGCCCTGCAGCAGCGAGTCGGCGAAGGACTCGGTGACCGCCTCGCGCACCTGGCCGTCGGCGCGGACGCAGGCGGGGGTGTCGACCAGCGCGGTCGGCGGGATGCTGACCAGGACGGCCCGCTCCTCGTCCGCGGTGACGTGCGCCAGCAGGGTGGCGACCGAAGCCGGCCCCTCCGCGCCGGGCAGGCCCGTGCCGACGACCAGGTAGGTGGCCGCGCCCTCCTGCAGCCGGGGGGCGAGCACCTCGGCGCCGTCGGGGGTCAGCGCGTCGACGCGCTCGATGCTCTGGTCGACGTAGAAGTACAGCCCCAGGTGGTAGGCGAGGACGACGCCCAGGAGGGCCGCCAGGCCGACGGCGGCGCGGACGAGCCGGCGGCGGCCGGGGCTGCGGGCGGCCCGGCGGGCGGCCCGGCGCTCGCGCGGCGAGGGGGGCGCGAGCCGGGTGGCGCCGGACAGTGCGGCGTCCCGGCCCGGGATCGGCGGCAGCGGCGCGATCGGCCGGGACGGGCGGTGGCCCGTCCCCTCGTCGAACGGCGGGAAGAGCGGCACCGACGGGCGGGCCGACGGCGGCACCGGCGGCAGCCCGCCGTGCGCCGGCTCGGCCGGGGTCTGCGGCTGCGCGGTCGGTGCCGGCGGCGGGGGGACGGCGGCCGGCGTCCCGGCGACCGCGGGCGCGCGCCCGGCCGGCCCGCCCGGGACCGGGGGCAGGCCGCGCTGCGGGGCCGGGGTGTCGTCGGCCGCCCGGGAGACGTCGCCGGAACGCCGTCCGGAGGGCAACCGGGCCGCCGGCGCGGCGGCGGGGGCCGGTGGCGCGGTGGGGGCCGGTGGCGCGGTGGGGGCCGATGGGTCCGCGGGCACCGGGGGCAGGCCGCGACGGCGCTCCGGGGTCTTCTCGCCGGTGGCCAGGGGCAGCGGGATCTCGCCCGTGCGGGCGGCCCGGCGGCGGCCGACCTCGCCGCCCTGACGGGCGATCAGCTGCTCGACGGTGATCGGCTCACGGCCCGGCGTCCCGCCGCTAGCGGCCGGGGACGGCGCGGCCGGGCGACGCCGGCCACGGGAACGCCCGGACGACCGGGCCTCCTCCGCGTCGTCGCGCGTGCGCTCGTTCCCCACCCGTGCCGACACCCCATCGTCGAACCACCGCCCTGACGGGCACCGTCGTCCTCCGCCCACGCGCGGATGTACCGCTGCGCAGTCGGACGGTCACCCACGATACGGGCGCAGAGGCCTCCTCCCGGGTCGGACGCGCGGGGAACGGCAGGCAGGACCCTGCGCGCCGTCGTAGCGTCCCCGAGGTGAAGCTGCCGTTCGTGCCGGGCCCGTCCGACGTGATCTCCGCTGTGGAGGGGCTCCGGGAGGGCGTCACCGAGGCGCTGGCGCTGGTCCCGCGGCTGGTGACGGTCGTCGGGCGCGTGGAGTCGCTGCTCGACCGGGCCACCACCGTCGTCGACCGGATCGAGGGTGTCGTGGACCGGGCCGACGCGGCGATCACCGCGGTGGAGGGCACGCGCCGAGGGGCGGACGACGCGATCGCCGCCGTCGAGAGGACGCGGATCAGGGCCGACGAGGCCATCGCGGGCGTCGGGGCGACGCGGGAGAAGGCGGACGAGGCCATCACCGCCGTCGGCACCACCAACCGGAAGGCCGACGAGGCCATCTCCGCCGTCGGGAGGACGAACAGCAAGGCCGACGAGGCCATCACCGCCGTGGGCAGCACCATCGCCCGCTCCGACGAGGCCATCACCGCCGTCAGCGGCACCATCGCCCGCTCCGACGAGGCCATCACCGCCGTCGGCAGCACCATCTCCGCCGCGGACGGCGCCGTGACCCGGGCCGACGGGCTGCTGGGCCGGGTCGACCCGATGGTCGACGTCTTCGAGGAGCCACTGGTCGCCCTCGCGCCGGCGGTGCGCCGCCTGGCGGCGAGCATCGACCCGGACGAGGTGGAGGCGGTGGTCGCCTTCATCGACCGGCTGCCCCAGCTGATGACGCACCTCGACGAGGACATCCTGCCGGTGATCGGGTCCATGGGATCGGTCGGCGAGGACCTGCACGACCTGCTCGACACCATGCAGGACCTGCGACACGTGGTGAAGGGCTTCCCCGGCTCCCGGCTGTTCCGTCGGCGGGGCGCCGAGGAGATCGCGGAGGACGAGGAGCAGGAGGCCGCCGAGGGAGGGTGACGGCCGGGAACCGGTGCACCCGGCTCCCGGCCGCCACACGTCAGGTCTCGGTCGGGTAGCCCAGCGCGCGGACGACGTCCCCGATCCGCTCGTAGGTCTCTCCCTCGGGCAGCCGTCGCAGCTCGTCGACGACCGCGTCCGGGGCCCGGTGGTCCAGGGCCGCCTCGACGAGCGTCGGTCCGTCGCTCGGGAAGTCGGCCCGGTCGAGCCAGCGGGCCAGCTCGGCGCGGGCGACGACCGCGTCCTCGGTCATGCCCTCCGGGACGCCGCCGACCAGCGTGCCCGCGGGGCTGCTGTCGATGTCGGGGTCGCCCTCCGCCTGGGGCTCCACCTCGCGCCACTCCTCGGCGCGGGTGGACCGCTCGGCCTTGAGCATGCCCTGGATCTCGTGCTCGAGCTCCTCGTCAACCCGTGGGCTGTGCTTGGTGCTGCGGGCCGACGTCCCGGCGAACTGATCTCCGGTCTCGCTCACGATCGTCCTCCTCCTGGTGCCGTCATCTGTGCCGCGCCGGTCACTTCTCGTGCAGGGCGCCGGGCTTGTGCACCGCGGTCTTGCCGGTCTTGTCGCTCTCGACCTCGTACTGCGGCTCGTCCTTGCTGGCCTTGACCTTCCGGCCGCCCGCCTCCGTCTCGGAGGTGATCTTGCGCTTGACGGTGCCCTCGACCTCCTGGCCGTGGCTCTTCCAGGTGACGTGGTCACCCTTCTTCACGTCGTCCGACACGTGGCCCTCCCCGGGTGCTCGGCGCGGTTCCCCCGCCTCTGCCCGGCGCGGGCCCGGGACACACATCACCCGTCCGGGAGTGCCAATCACCCGTGCGGGCACTGACGCACGGGCGATCGTCACGTAGCGTTTCGCCCGACGGTGACCGCCACATCGTTCTCGCTGCTCAAAGCGGAGTGAACGAACACTCAGCGTGACGGCTCCGTCCTCGATCGCCGGCCCGGTCGACCCCATTCCCCCGGGGTCGGCCGGGTCGGCCCGCATCTAGGCTCGGGCCCCGTGACCGTCCCAGACCCCACCCGGCCGGTCGACGTCCTCACCGTGACCTCGGTCCACGACGTCACCCCCTCGGTGCGCCGCGTCCTGCTCTCGGGCACACCCGCAGCGGCCGCGGCCGCCGGCCCCACGATCTCGCTGCTGGTCCCCCGGGTCGGCGACCCGGCGCCGCGCTGGCCGTCGGTGCAGCGCGACGGGCGGATCGTCTGGCCCGAGGGCGCGCACGGGGTGAGCCTGCGCAGCTACACCGCCCGACGGCAGGACCCCGAGCGCGGCGAGGTGGAGATCGACTTCGTGCTGCACGG
>DATIMX010000229.1:0-2530 GCA_035474935.1 Geodermatophilus sp.
GCCCGCGGGGGGACGGCGCCGGAGCGGGTCGCCGGCCAGGTCGCCGCGCTCACGGGGCTCGCGGCCGAGCACGCGCACTGGGCGTCGGCCTCACCCGTGGCGGCGGCGCTCTGAGCCACCTCGAGCCCGGACCGCTGCTCACGCCCACCGAGCTGCTCGGCCCCCCGGACGTCGTGGCCCCGACCCTGCTCGGCTGCTGGGTGGTCACCGACCGTCCCGCCGGCCGGGTCGCGCTGCGGCTGACCGAGGTCGAGGCCTACGCCGGCGACGGCACCGACCCGGCCGCGCACTCCCACCGCGGGCCCACGCCGCGGGCGGCGGTCATGTTCGGCCCACCCGGGCGGCTCTACGTCTACTTCAGCTACGGCGTGCACTGGTGCGCCAACGTCGTCGTGGGTGCCGAGGGCCAGGGCTCGGCGGTGCTGCTGCGCGCCGGGGACGTCGTGGTGGGGGAGGAGCTCGCCGCCTCCCGCCGTCCCTCCGCGCGCACGCCCCGCGACCTCGCCTGCGGTCCCGCCCGGCTGACCCAGGCCCTCGCCATCGGCCCCGACGACAAGGACGCCGACCTGCTCGACCCGTCGTCCTCCGTGCGGCTGCACCGGGGCGAACCGCCGGCCGACGTCTCGGCCGGGCCGCGCGTCGGGATCAGCGTGGCCACCGAGCTGCCGTGGCGGTACTGGGACAGCGGGGCGGCGTCGGTCAGCACCTTCCGCCCGGGCGGCAAGCCCCGCCGCCGCGCCGGCCGGACGAGCTGATCAGGCAGGATTGGGACCGTGACCGACGTGATCGACGAGCTGCACCGCCGCGGGCTGATCGCCCAGAGCACCGACGAGGAGGCGCTGCGCAAGCACCTCGCCGACGGCCCGGTCACCTACTACTGCGGCTTCGACCCGACGGCGGAGAGCCTGCACGTCGGGCACCTGATCCAGTTCATGGTCCTGCGGGCCCTGCAGCGGGCCGGGCACCAGCCGATCGTGCTGGTGGGCGGGGCCACCGGGTTGATCGGGGACCCGCGACCGACGTCCGAGCGCGTGCTCAACGACCCCGCGACGGTCGCCGGCTGGGTGGACCGGATCCGACGCCGGGTCGCGCCCTTCCTCGACCGGCCGGCCGCCGAGCAGGGCCTGCGGGCGCCGGTCTACGTCGACAACCTGGACTGGACCGCCCCGCTGTCGGCCATCGACTTCCTCCGCGAGCTGGGGAAGCACTTCCGGGTCAACCGGATGCTGGCCAAGGAGGCGGTCTCGGCCCGCCTCAACAGCGACGCCGGGATCAGCTACACGGAGTTCAGCTACCAGATCCTGCAGGCCAACGACTTCCGCGAGCTGTTCCTCCGGCACGGCTGCACGCTGCAGACCGGTGGCTCCGACCAGTGGGGGAACATCACTGCCGGCGTCGACCTGGTCCGCCGGACCGAGGGTGCGGCGGCACACGCCCTGTCGACCCCGCTGATCACCACGGCCGACGGCCGGAAGATCGGGAAGACCGAGGGCGCCACCATCTGGCTGGATCCCGAGCTGACGAGCCCGTACGCGTTCTTCCAGTACTGGCTCAACATCGACGACGTCGACGCCCGCGCCTGGCTGCCGTTGTTCTCCGAGCGACCGGCCGAGGAGGTGGCCGCGCTGATCGCCGGGTCCGAGCAACGCCCCGCCTCCCGGGCGCCCCAGCGGGCCCTGGCCGAGGAGCTCACCCGCCTGGTGCACGGCGAGGACGAGCTGCGCCAGGCCGAGGCCGCCGGCCGGGCGCTGTTCGGCCGCGACGACCTCACCGCCCTGGGGCCGGAGACCCTGGGCGCCGCCCTGCGGGAGGCCGGCAGCATCACCATCGACGGGGGGACGCCGACCGTCGCCGCCCTGCTCCATCGGACCGGGCTCGTCAGCAGTCTTTCCGAGGCCCGGCGCACGGTGAAGGAGGGCGGCGCGTACCTGAACAACGAGCGCGTCACCGACGCCGACGCCGTGCCGGGGGAGTCCGACTGGCTGCCCGGGGGCTGGCTGGTGCTGCGCCGCGGCAAGCGCTCGGTGGCCGGGGTCCAGCGCGCCTGAAACGTGTGAACGGCGTGTGACGACCCCGTTCCGGACAGGTGTCGCGGGTCACCACGCTGCGGTTTGACAGCCCGGACGACACCCACGTAACTTCCTCTCCGCGCCCGGCGAGACCGGAGCGGGACGGGGACCGAGTCACCGCCCGCAGGTCGGACCAGGCGCCGCCCACCCAGCAACTGAGCGGGCCCCGGAACACAGCTCGGGGTACGCTGGTTGCACCGGGTACCGCCGCTCCGAGCGCGCCGAGTGCAGGTCCTTGACCCGCCGCTTGACGCCGACAGAGAGCGGCGTAACGTGGAACAGCCGCCGCGATCGAAGGCCCAGCCGGCCAGGTGTCGCGAGCGTCCGCTCCTTGAGAACTCAACAGCGTGCCGAAAGTCAGTGCCAAGCAAGTGACCCCTTTGTGGGTTTCTTTGGGTTGATTGACGAGAGCGTCCAGTTCTCGGTTCTCGCCCGGTATCGAATTCATCTACGGAGAGTTT
>DATIMX010000230.1:0-3087 GCA_035474935.1 Geodermatophilus sp.
GCCTGGAGACCATTGGTCAATTCGTCGAGATCGCGGATGCCGGTGGGCACGCCGCGGGCGGTGCCGCCGCGGGAGGCGATGGCGTCCAGCTCGTCCATCGTCGGCTGCAGGACGTCCTCGAGGCGCGAGTAGTCCTCGCTCATGCGCTTCTCGGTGACGTCGTAGATCTCCTGCTGGGCGCGGTCGACGATGTCGTCGACGTCGCCCTTGCCACCGGCCGCGCCGTAGCCCAGCTGGACGACGCGGGTGCCGGCCTCGACCAGCCGCCGCAGCACCGCCTGCTCGGCGACGATGGCGGCGTAGTAGCCGGCGTTTGCCGCCGTCGGCGTCGACTGGATCAGGGTGTGCAGGTAGACCGCGCCACCCATCTTCGACAGCTGGTCGGTGCGGTTCAGCTCGGCGGCGACGGTGATCGCGTCGGCCGGCTCGCCCCGCCCGTACAGGTCGAGGATGCAGTCGTAGATCACCTGGTGCGCCGGCCGGTAGAAGTCGTTGCCGTGCAACACCTCGACGACGTCGGCGATCGCGTCCTTGCTCAGCAGCATGCCGCCGAGCACCGACTGCTCCGCCGCGACGTCCTGCGGCGGCTGCCGGTCGTACGCCGGCGCCGTCGGGGACGGGCGCTCGAAGTCGTCGGCCACCGCCACGGGGTCCTCCATCCACTCACGGCGCACCCGCGCACAGGCCCCGGCGGGATCGCCGGGGCCTGGTGGGGGAAGCACCAGAACGCTGCACCTGACTCGAACGTGCGTTCGGGTCATTGCTACCGCGGGGGACCGACAGTTCCTCCCCGACAGCAGCCGTGGAGGACGTTAGGAAGTGCGGACGGACCAGTCCAACACCGGTGTGCACGCGCTTCTGCACAACTTGTGGACAAGTCGGTGGACACAGCCGTGTCGACATGTGGAGACAGCGGGGGACGCCGTGACGTCGTCCCCCGGATCCCGCCCCTGACCTGCACAGAGATGACCCACCGGGTGTGGACGGGAGAAAGTCCGGAGAAATCCGGGTGTCGACGTCCGGCGTGTCGAGGGCCTGGCCGCAGCCGCCCCAGCGGTCACACGTCCACAGGCCCCACGCCCGCCCGACGGAGGTCCACCATGGGACCTCGCCCGTCGGCCGTCGATGCGCCGGCGGGCGAGGAGGGGATGACCGATGACCGTCACCCGCACGTCCGTGAACCCCTGGCCGTGGTCGCTCGGATACGGGTTCGACCAGGCGCAGCTGGTGGAGGGCGCGACCCGCGTCCTCGTGCTCTCCGGGCAGGCCGCCGTGGACGCCGACGGCACACCGCAGCACGCCGGCGACCTCGCCGCTCAGGTCTCGCTCGCTGTCGACAACCTCGAGACCGTGCTCGGGGAGGCCGGGATGACCCTCGCCGACGTCGTCCGCATGACCGTGTTCACCACGGACGTCGACGCGATGATGGGCGCCTGGCAGGGCCTGTCCGAGCGGTTCACCACAGCCGGCGTGCGGCCCACGAGCACGCTCGTCGGCGTCACTCGCCTGGCCTTCCCGGACCTGATGGTGGAGATCGAGGCCACCGCGGTCGGCTGACCGGCCCCACGACGCCGCGAGGGGCGCCGGACCGGAGTCCGACGCCCCTGGCGACGTGCTGGAACGGCCCCCTCGCAGGGCCCCACCGCGAGCTCGCGAGCGGTGGGGGGCGAGGGGGTCCTCTTTCAGCCGGGGACGACCTCGATGGTCAGCTGCGAGGTGACCTCGGGGTGCACCCGCACGGTCACCGTGTGCTGGCCGGTGGTCTTGATGCTGCTGGGCAGCTCCACCCGGCGCCGGTCGAGCTGGGGGCCACCGGCAGCGGTCACCGCGTTGACGACGTCGGCGGTGGTGATGCGGCCGAACAGGCGGCCACCCTCACCGGCGCGGGCCGGCACCCGGACGGTCATGCCCGACAGGCGCCCGGCCACGGCCTGCGCCTCCTCGTGCGAGCGCACCTCGCGGGCGGCACGTGCCCGGCGCAGCGACTCGACCTGCTTCTCGGCACCGCGGGTGGCGACGATGGCCAGGCCGCGGGGCAGGAGGTAGTTGCGGGCGTAGCCGCCCCTGACCTCGACGGTGTCACCGGAGGACCCGAGACCGGTGACCTCCTGCGTCAGGATCAGCTTCTGGGTGCTCATGGTCAGCGCGCCGTGGAGGTGTAGGGCAGCAGGGCCATCTCGCGGCTGTTCTTGACGGCCGTGGCGACGTCCCGCTGGTGCTGGCTGCAGTTGCCGCTCACGCGGCGGGCACGGATCTTGCCGCGGTCGGAGATGAACTTCCGCAGCAGGGTCGTGTCCTTGTAGTCGATGTAGGTCGCCTTGTCCTTGCAGAACTGGCAGACCTTCTTCTTGGGCTTGCGAACAGGGGGCTTGGGCACCGGAGTTCTCCAGGTAGGTCAGGGAAAGAGGTTCAGAAGGGGGGCTCGTCGGACGGACCGGCGGGCGTCGACCAGGGGTCGCTGCTCCCGCCGCCGCCGCTGAAGCCGCCACCGCCGCCACCGCCGCCGGCACCGCCGCCTCCGCCGAAGCCGCCGCCACCCTCACCGCGCGCGGCGCGGGTGACCTTGGCGGTCGCGTAGCGGAGCGAGGGGCCGATCTCGTCGACCTCGAGCTCGACGACGGTGCGCTTCTCGCCTTCCTTCGTCTCGAAGGAGCGCTGCTTGAGCCGGCCGGACACGATCACGCGCGAGCCGCGGGTGAGCGACTCGGCCACGTTCTCGGCCGCCTGGCGCCACACGTTGCAGCGCAGGAAGAGCGCCTCGCCGTCCTTCCACTCCAGGGACTGGCGGTCGAAGGTGCGCGGGGTCGACGCCACGGTGAAGTTCGCGACGGCGGCGCCGGACGGCGTGAAGCGCAGTTCCGGATCGGCGGTCAGGTTGCCGATCACGGTGATGACGGTCTCGCCCGCCATCGTCAGTGGACCTCGGGCCGCATCAGCTTGGTGCGCAGCACCGACTCGTTCAGGTTCAGCTGCCGGTCGAGCTCGGCCACCGCGGCCGGCTCGGCCTGGATGTCGATGACGGCGTAGATGCCCTCGACCTGCTTCTTGATCTCGTAGGCCATGCGGCGACGGCCCCAGATCTCGGTG
>DATIMX010000231.1:0-7517 GCA_035474935.1 Geodermatophilus sp.
GTTGCCGGGGCGAGCGGGCTGGTCGGTGCGGCCGCCGTGGATGCCTTCCTGGACGACGGTTGGGAGGTGGTCGCGGTCTCGCGGCGCAAGCCCGAGGTCTTCAGCGACCGATCCTTCCAGCACCTTCCGGTCGACCTGCAGGACGAGGCGGCCTGCAAGGCCGCCTTCTCCGACATCCGCGATGTGAGCCACCTCGTCTACACCGCGGTGTACGAGAAGCCCGGCCTCATCGCCGGATGGGCCGAGCAGGACCAGATGCAGACCAACCTCGCGATGCTGCGCAACCTCGTGGAACCGCTGTCAGGAGACGCGGCGCTGGAACACGTCACGCTCATGCAGGGGACGAAGGCGTACGGCATCCACCTGCACCCGATGCGCGTCCCCGCACGCGAGAGGCATCCCCGGGACGAGCACGAGAACTTCTACTGGCTGCAGGAGGACTACCTCGAGGAGAAAGCCGCCGCACGGGGCTTCCGCTACACCATCTTTCGCCCACAACTCATCGTCGGGCCCAATTACGGCGTCGTGATGAACCTACCGCCGGTCATCGGGGCCTACGCGGCCGTGTGCAGGGAGGAGGACCGTCCCTTCTCCTTCCCGGGAGGGGTTCCCTATGTATGGGAAGCAGTGGACACCCGCCTGGTCGCGCACGCCATCCGCTGGGCCGCAACGACGCCCGAGGCAGATGGACAGCACTACAACCTGACCAACGGTGAGGTGTTCTCCTGGCGCGACCTGTGGCCGTCGATGGCCGGGGTCCTCGGAGTGGAAGTCGGACCCGACGAGCCGCGCCGCCTGGCCGAGTTCTTGCCGGCGAAAGCAGGCGTGTGGGACCGGATCGTGCAACGGCACGGCCTCCGCCCGACATCCATGGAGCAGCTCCTGGGCGAGTCGCACTTCTACGCCGACTTCTGCTTCGCCTACGGCGCCTTGGAACAACCTCCGCCCGCATTCGTCAGCACGGTGAAGATCAAGCAGGCCGGATTCTGCGAGACCTACGACACCGAGGCGTCCTTCCTGTACTGGCTGGGGGTCCTGCAGGACCGCAAGGTGCTGCCGCCCTCGCACTGACCCGAGCAGCCCTGGCCCACCCCCGGCGAGTGAGGGCAGAAGCCGGACGGCACCAGGACGAGCCCGCCCGTGATCCAGGCGCGTCGGCATGTCCCACTGTCCTGGCCTGCGCGCACCGCCCCCGGGCAGGCCGGGACCGGTCACGCTCGATCAGCAGCCGGGTGGTCCACACCGGGAGTGCGATGGTGGATGGCCGGTCCTCCGGTCGCGAGACGTGGCTCGGCCTGGACACCCGCTACGGCACGCTCGAGCGGGAGATCCTGCAGGCTGGGAGGTACCGCCCGACGGTCCGGTCATCGGGGCGCTCATCGACGCCGCCGTTGCCGGCACCGTCCCGGTGCGGGCACGCCGAGCAGGACGGAGGACACCCATGTGGGCACAGACGCTCAGCGGTCCCTTCCGCTTCGAGCAGCTCGAGGTCGAGGCCCCGGACCCCGCTGCCCTCCCGCCCGGGTACGTGCTGCTGGCCACCCGCGCCGGCGCCATCTGCGGCAGCGACCTGCCCAACTTCCGCGGTGGCGTCTGGCCGCACCCGGCCGCCGAGGACGGCTGGGGGGCCACGCGGGCGCCGGGCTTCCCGATGCACGAGATCGTCGGGGAGGTCGTCGCCAGCCGGCATCCCGACCACTCCCCCGGCGACCTCGTCGTGGGCTGGGCGTCGATGTTCGACGGCATCGCCGAGTTGGTGGTCACCGACGGCGACGGCCTCGCCGGCTACGACACCGGCCTGCCGGCCACCACAGCGGTCATGCTGCAGCCCCTTGCCTGCGTGCTCTACGCCGTCGAGCAACTCGGTGACGTCTCGGGGCAGACGGTCGGGGTGATCGGTCAGGGCCCGATCGGCCTGCTGTTCAGCCACGTCCTCAAGGCCCGCGGCGCGGCCCGGGTGACCGGCGTGGACCCGGTGGACCGCAGCGACGTCGCGTCCGCCTTCGGCGTCGACGAGATGGTCACCGCCCGGGCCGAGCGGTGGGCGGGCTCGCTGTCCGACGCCGACCGGCCGTCCGTGGTCGTGGAGGCGGTGGGCCACCAGATCTCGACGCTGCAGCCGGCACTGGACGCCGTGGCGCCCGGCGGTCAGGTGTTCTACTTCGGCGTCCCCGACGACCCGGTCTACCCGTTCGACATGATGACCTTCCTGCGCAAGAACCTGACCCTGCGCTCGGGCGTCACCCTGGAACGGCGCCGGGTGCTGGCGGACGCCGGCACGTACCTGGCGGCCCACCCTGGCCTGCGCGACTGCTACGTCAGCCACGTCCACCCCGTCGCCGACGTGCAGGCGGCCTTCAGCGCCGCCATCGCTCCCAGGCCGGGGCAGTTGAAGATCGCGGTCGACATGACGTGACAACCGTCGTCCCCACCACGTCGGACACGAACCCGGCCGACGCACTGCCTTCCAGTCGACGGACGACGGGGCCCGCGGCGTCTGACGGGCATCCGCCCCCTGGTCCGGGAGTGTGCGTGTGTGACGAGTCGCCCCTCGGACACGTCGTCGTCGGGCTCTCCCCGCTGGTCCGGCCGCGTCAGGGGTCTTCGTCATCCGAGCGGCACGGTCCCCGCGGGGACGAGCGAATGCGGGTGCACCGGGCCACCGCGCAGTCGTACTCGCAGACGATGGACGCCGTGCTCCCGGTGACGCTCGATGCCGTCCGCCTCTCCCTGCACGTGTTGGCGGCCACCGTGTGGGTGGGCGGTCAACTCGTACTGGCGGCCCTCGTGCCCGTCCTCCGACGCGTGTCGCCGGAGGGCCCTCGAGCGGCGGCGCGGGCCTTCAACCGGGTCGCGTGGGCGGCGTTCGCGGTTCTCATCGCGACCGGGGTGTGGAACGTCCTGGCCCTCGGTGATCCGGGGGATGCCTACCGGACGACGCTGATCGTGAAGCTCGTCCTCGTGGCGGCCTCGGGGATCACTGCCTTCCTGCACGCCCGAGCGAGTCGACGTACCGCTCTGGCCGTCTTCGGCGCCATGACGGGGCTGACCGCGGTCGGGGCGCTGTTCGTCGGTGTCGTGCTCGCTGGCTGAGTGGCGTGCCGCCGGAGTCCGGCGAAGCGAGGACGCAGGAACGTCGAGCCGCGGACCGCGGGCACACCACCCCGGTCGACCGTCGTCGAGGCGGTCCCCGTCACCGGTTGTTGTCCGACCAGGCTCGGTGGGTGGACCGTGGAGGTGACTCGGGAGGTGACGGGATGCGGGCGTCGACCGTGCAGCCGGGCGTCCCGGGATCAGCAACGGTTGGGGACGTGCCGGAACCTCCCGCGGCCGCGGGCTGACTCTCGGGAGGACGGGATGGCGCTGCCGATCGAGGACTACGCCGTCATCGGCGACACGCAGAGCGCCGCCCTGGTCGGCAACGACGGATCGGTCGACTGGCTGTGCTTTCCCCGTTTCGACTCGGGCGCCATGTTCGCCTCCCTGCTGGGCACCGAGGAACACGGCCGCTGGCTGCTCACCCCCGGGGCGGACGTGCGTGCGGTTCGGCGGCGCTATCGCGGCGACAGCCTGGTCCTGGAGACCGAGTTCGACACCGACGACGGCAGCGTGCGGCTGATCGACTTCATGCCGCCGCGCGGCGAGGCACCCGACCTGATCCGGATCGTGGAGGGTGTGCGCGGCCGGGTACGGATGCGCATGCAGCTGCGCGGTCGCTTCGACTACGGCCACGTCGTGCCCTGGGTCTACCGGGAGGACGGCGATCTGGTGGCCGTCGCCGGACCGGACGCCGCCTGGCTGCGCACCCCCGTGGCCACCGAGCACCGCGACCACGCCATCCAGGCCGACTTCAGCGTCGGGCCGGGCGACGTCGCCCCGTTCGTCCTCACCTGGCGGTCCTCGCACCTCCCCCCGCCGCGGCCGTTGGACCCGCATGCCGAACTCGCCGGCACCGAGGAGTACTGGCGGGAGTGGATGTCCCACTGCCGGTACGACGGGGAATGGCGGGAGGCCGTGGTGCGCTCGCTGCTCACCCTCAAGGCGCTGACCTATGCGCCGACCGGCGGCATCGTGGCCGCGGTCACCACATCCCTGCCCGAGCAGCTCGGCGGCGTGCGGAACTGGGACTACCGCTTCTGCTGGCTGCGCGACGCCACCATCACCCTGCAGGCGCTGCTCTACTCGGGGTTCGAAGAGGAAGCCGCCGCCTGGCGCAAGTGGCTGTTGCGCGCCATCGCCGGCGATCCGGCCCAGATGCAGATCATGTACGGCGTGGCCGGGGAGCGCCGACTCGAGGAGTTCGTCGCCGACTGGCTGCCCGGATACGACGGCAACCCGGTCCGGATAGGCAATGCGGCCGCCGAGCAGTTCCAGCTCGACGTCTACGGCGAGGTCATGGATGCCCTGCACCAGGCCCGGCTCGCCGGACTGAAACGGGACGACCCGTCCTGGGCGCTCCAGGCCCACTTGATGAGCTTCGTGGAGAAACACTGGAGCGACCCGGACGAGGGCATCTGGGAGGTCCGCGGCGGCCCGAAGCAGTTCACCCACTCCAAGCTCATGGCCTGGGTCGCGGCCGACCGCGCGGTCAAGGCCATCGAGAGGTTCGGACTGCCTGGGCCCGCCGCACGCTGGCGGGCGCTTCGCGAGGACATCCGCCGCGACATCCTCACCCGCGGCTACGACGCCGACCGCGGCACCTTCACCCAGTACTACCGGTCCCGCGAGCTGGATGCCGCGCTGCTGATGGTGCCGCTGGTGGGGTTCCTGCCCGCGGACGACTCGCGGGTCCGCGGCACCGTGTCCGCGATCGAACGCGAACTGCTGCAGGACGACTTCGTCCAGCGCTACACGCAGGCGCCCGGCGACAGCGTCGACGGCCTACCGGCCGGCGAGGGTGCCTTTCTGGCCTGCACCTTCTGGCTCGCCGACAACTACGCCCTGCAGGGACGGCACGACCAGGCCCGGGAGGTCTTCGAACGGCTGCTGGCCCTGCGCAACGACGTCGGACTCCTCTCCGAGGAGTACGACCCCAAGGCCCGCCGACTGGTCGGCAACTTCCCGCAGGCCTTCAGCCATGTGCCGCTCATCGACACTGCGCGCACCCTGTCCCGCGCGACCACCAGCGGAACCGAGGATCGACAGCACGAGGGCCTCACCTGCCCACGCCCGTGAACTCACGGGCTGTGCGTGCTCATCCCCCAACGCTCCTCCGGTCACCAGGAAGCTCCTGTCGTCAGCCCTCGGGGATGCTGGGCCCCCGGGTGCCGGGAGAGCCGGCCGAGCTCTGCGGTGGAGGGATCCGCAGACCGCTGTACACCCGAGCAGCTGGTCCCGGACGCCGACCCGCCGACGCCTCTGTCGTCCCTGTGCCGCCCTCGCAGACCTGCCGCTGTTCCTGACCGGGCACGGCATGGCAGGCGGGTGGGTAGCGGCTGTTCCCTGGTTCTCGGACCGTCCCGCTGCGAGGCTCTCCGCGTGACCGGGACACAGGCAGGGCGGCGGGGGCACACGGTTCTCGCGTCGGCCGACGACCGCGGGTTCGCTTCGCTGCGGCACAGCGGCCCTCCGCGCGCGGCACGGTACGCGCTCGGCCGACAGCTGCGCCGGAGCGCACCACGCTCCGCGCTCGGGGACTGGGCTCCCCCACCGGATCGCCCGGACGTCGTCGCGCAGGTCATCCGTTCGCACGAGGGGCGGCTGGACTGGCTGGTGCCCGTGCGCGTCGGGCGGATGATCGCCTCCCCGTACGCCTTCCTGCGGGGCGCGGCCAACGTGCACGCCGCAGACTTCGCCGGGTTGCCGGCCACGGGGATCACACCGGTCGTGTGCGGCGACGCGCACCTCGGCAACTTCGGGTTCTACGCCTCCCCCGAACGCGATCTCGTGTTCGACCTCAACGACTTCGACGAAGCACACCCCGGTGCCTGGGAGTGGGACCTGCGTCGGCTCACCACCAGCGTGTGGGTGGCGGGCCGGGAGAACGGGGCGTCGGAGGCTGCGTGCGGTGAGGCGGTGGCGCGGTGCGTCGAGGAGTACCGCCTCCAGATCGCGGCCCTGGCCGAACAGCCGCTCCTGGCCCGCTCGTACGAGCACCTGGACGTCGACCGGTTGCTGCGGACGGCGCCCGGCACGGCTCTGCGTTCCGAGATCGAGACGTCGGCCCGCCGGGCCCGCAGGCGCACGAGTGACCGGGCGCTGCCTCGGATCACCGAGGAGCGCGACGGTGCGCGGAGGATCATGACCGAACCGCCGCTGCTCACCCGGCCGCAGCCGGCCGAGGCAGAGCAGTTGGCCGAGGCGCTGGACGCCTACCTGACCACGCTGCCTCCGCACTGGGCTCGAGTGGTGAGCGGCTACCGCCTGGTCGACATCGCCCACAAGGTGGTGGGCGTCGGCTCGGTGGGGCTCCGCGCGTGGGTGGCCCTCTGCGAGGGCAGCAGCGCCGACGACGTGCTGTTCCTCCAACTGAAGCAGGCCAGGCGCTCGGTGCTCGCGCCGTTCGTGCACGGCGAGTCGGCGTGGCACGCCCACCAGGGCCAGCGCGTCGTGGAGTACCAGCAGGCGGTGCAGACGGTGAGCGACCCGCTTCTCGGCTGGACGAGCGTCGGCGACGTCCAGTACTACGTGCGCCAGTTCCGGGACATGAAGGGCGCGATCACCCTCGTGGGCATCGACGCCCGCGCACTCACCTCGTACGCGGGCATCTGTGGGTATCTGCTGGCCAAGGGACACGCCCGCACCAGCGGGGCGTCGATGATCGCGGGCTACCTCGGGGGCGGCTCCAGAGTCCGCGAGGCCCTCTGCCGGTTCGCCCGCGCGTACGCCGATCAGACCGAGCGCGACCACGCCGACCTGGTGCGCGCCGTGCAGCGGGGCGTCCTGCCGGCCGAGACCGGCATCTGAGCGAGCCCGAGGACGTGGAGCGGTGCGGCCGGCTCGCCGACCGGGTACCCGGCGTCCGACGATCGGCGGTGGCTTCGCCGACGGGCCCGGCCGGCCGATCACAGTCACCAGCACCCAGGGACGGATCGGCCCACCGATCCGACGCGGCCATGGCAGTCGCACGACGTCCGCCGGCGCACCACCGGCAGCAGGCGGACTCCTCCCACCGCGCCCCGGCGACCTGCCCAGGCGAACCGCGAACACCCGGTGCAGCCGAGGGGACTCGATTCGCGGCCCTGCCGCTGCCACTGTGGGGGGTCCCCGGCCGTACTGGAGGTCCGTCCGGCCAGTGACGGAGCAGCGGGCGGCAGCGTCACCGCACCGCCGGGGTGCCGGCGAGAGGAGCTGTGATGAGGATCGCCGTGGCAAGTGATCACGCGGGCTGGTCGTTGAAGGAGGAGATCAAGGAAATCCTCGCCGGGCACGACGTGAGCGACTTCGGCACCGGAGACAGCACGGCGTGCGATCTCCCGGACTTCGTCCATCCCGCGGCGCTGGCTGTCGGGAAGGCCGAAGTCGACCGAGGCATCTTCGTCGACGGGGTCGGCTACGGCAGCGCGCTGATCGCGAAC
>DATIMX010000232.1:0-1775 GCA_035474935.1 Geodermatophilus sp.
GCAGGTCGAGGCCCGGCTGCCGATCCTGCGGCACCAGGACCAGGACCTGTACTACCGCGAGCACCACGACCGCATCGGCATCGGCTCCTACGCCCACCGCCCGATGCCCGTCTCGCTCGACGAGCTGCCCGAGGTCGACGACCGCGAGATGAGCGCCGCGCGGCAGCCCTCCATGCTGCCGTTCACCGAGGACGACTTCGCGCCCTCCTGGGAGCAGAGCCAGGTGCTGCTGCCCTCGCTGCGCGACACCAAGGTCGACACCGGGTTCAACGGCATCTTCTCCTTCACCCCCGACGGCGGCCCGCTCATCGGCGAGTCCCCGGACGTGGCCGGCTTCTACGTCGCCGAGGCCGTGTGGGTGACCCACTCCTCCGGCGTCGCCAAGGCCGTGGCGGAGCTGCTCGTGGACGGGCGGTCCGAGACGGACCTGCACGGCTGCGAGGCCACCCGCTTCGAGGAGGTGCAGCTGACCCCGGAGTACGTCGAGGAGACGGCCCAGCGCAACTTCGTGGAGATCTACGACGTCCTCCACCCCCTCCAGCCCAAGGAGTCCCCGCGCAACCTGCGGGTGAGCCCCTTCTTCCTGCGGCAGCAGGAGCTCGGCGCCTTCTTCCTCGAGGGAGGGGGCTGGGAGCGGCCGCAGTGGTACGAGGCCAACGCCCGGTTCCTCGACGAGCTGCCCGAGCAGTGGCGCGAGCCGGAGCGGGACCCCTGGTCGGCGATGTTCCACTCCCCCGTCGCGGCCGTCGAGGCGTGGAAGACCCGCACGGCCGTGGCCATGTACGACATGACCCCGCTCAAGCGCGTGGAGATCGAGGGACCGGGGGCCGGCCTGCTGCTCCAGCGGCTGAGCACGGGCAACGTCCTGCGCAAGCCCGGCGCCGTGACCTACTGCCTGCTCCTCGACGAGCAGGGCGGGATCCGCAGCGACATCACCGTCGCCCGGCTCGGGGACGAGCTGTACCAGGCGGGCATCAACGGCCACGTCGACGTCGCCTACCTCTCCGCCGCCGCCGACCGCCAGTCCGCCGAGGACCCCGCCTCGTGGGTGCGGGTGCGCGACATCACCGCGCAGACGTGCTGCATCGGCCTGTGGGGACCGCGCGCCCGGGACGTCATGGCCAAGGTCTCCCGCGACGACCTGTCCAACGAGGGGCTGAAGTACTTCCGCACCAAGCAGATCTGCGTGGGCGGGCTGACCGTGACGGCCATGCGCCTGTCCTACGTCGGCGAGCTGGGCTGGGAGCTGTACACCACCGCAGACCAGGGCCTGCGGCTGTGGGACCTGCTGCACGAGGCCGGCCAGGAGTTCGGCATCGTGCCCGCCGGCCGGGCCGCCTTCAACAGCCTGCGCCTGGAGAAGGGCTACCGCTCCTGGGGCAGCGACATGACCACCGAGCACACCGCGGAGGAGGCCGGCCTGGCCTTCGCCGTGAAGACGGACAAGGGCGAGTTCGTCGGCGCGGCGGCGGCCGCGGCCGCAGCGGACCCCCGCCGGCGGCTGCGGTGCCTGACCGTCGACGACGGCACGTCCGTGGTCCTCGGCAAGGAGCCCGTGTACGTCGACGGCACCGCCGCCGGCTACGTCACCAGCGCCGCGTACGGCTACACCGTCGGCCGGCCCGTCGCCTACGCGTGGCTGCCCGCCGACGTGACGGAGGGCGACGCCGTGGAGATCGAGTACCTCGGCGAACGCGTCGCCGCCACGGTCAGCGCCGAACCGCTCGTCGACCCCGGCATGGAGCGACTGCGCGGCTGAGCGACGGGGGCCGTGG
>DATIMX010000233.1:0-1848 GCA_035474935.1 Geodermatophilus sp.
CGAGGTGCTGCGCGCCGGGCTCGAGCGGCTCGGCGGCCGGTGCATCGTCAACTCGGTGAACTACGAGGACGGCGACGGCCCGGGCTCGCGGTTCCAGCGGACGATGGCGCTGGTCCGCGAGCACGGCGCCGCGGTCGTCGCGCTGTGCATCGACGAGGAGGGCCAGGCCCGCACCGCCGAGTGGAAGGTCCGCATCGCGGACCGGCTGATCCGTGACCTCACCACGAACCACGGCATGCACGTCGAGGACATCGTCGTCGACACCCTCACCTTCCCGATCACCACGGGGCAGGAGGAGGTCCGCCGCGACGCGCTGGAGACCATCGAGGCGATCCGCGAGCTCAAGCGCCGGCACTCCGGCGTGCAGACCACGCTGGGCATCTCGAACGTGTCGTTCGGGCTCAACGCCGCCGCCCGGCAGGTGCTGAACTCGGTGTTCCTGCACGAGTGCGTCAACGCCGGGCTCGACACCGCGATCGTGTCGGCGGCGAAGATCCTTCCCATGGCCAAGATCGACGACGAGCAGCGCTCGGTCGCGCTGGACCTCGTCTACGACCGCCGCAGGCCCGGCTACGACCCACTCAACCGGTTCATGGAGCTGTTCGAAGGCGTCACCGCCGCGGCGGCGAAGGCCGGGCGCGCCGAGGAGCTGGCCGCGCTGCCCCTGTTCGAGCGCCTGCAGCGGCGGATCGTCGACGGGGAGAAGAACGGGCTGGAGCAGGACCTGGACGCCGCGCTGGAGCAGCGGCCCGCCCTGGAGATCATCAACGACACGCTGCTGTCCGGCATGAAGACCGTCGGGGAGCTGTTCGGGTCGGGCCAGATGCAGCTGCCGTTCGTGCTGCAGTCCGCCGAGGTCATGAAGACCGCCGTGGCGCACCTCGAGCCGCACATGGAGAAGACCGACACCGAGGGCAAGGGCACGATCGTGCTGGCCACGGTCAAGGGCGACGTGCACGACATCGGCAAGAACCTCGTCGACATCATCCTGAGCAACAACGGCTACACGGTGGTCAACCTCGGCATCAAGCAGCCGATCTCGACCATCCTCAGCGCCGTCGAGGACCACCGCGCCGACGCCGTGGGCATGTCGGGGCTGCTGGTGAAGTCGACGGTGGTGATGAAGGAGAACCTGCAGGAGATGAACTCCCGCGGGATCGCCGCGAAGGTCCCGGTGCTCCTCGGCGGCGCGGCGCTGACCCGCTCGTACGTCGAGAACGACCTGTCCGACGTCTACGAGGGCCGCGTCGACTACGCCCGCGACGCCTTCGAGGGCCTGCGGCTGATGGACGCCACCATGGCCCGCGCCCGCGGCGCCGCTCCCGCGGTCGACCCCGACGAGGAGACCAAGCGGGCCGAGCGCAAGGCCCGGCACGACCGCTCGCAGCGGGTCGCGGCGAAGCGGCGGGCCGCCGAGGCCGAGACGGCCGGGCCCGTCCCGGACCGCTCCGAGGTCGCCCTGGACAACCCGATCCCGACCCCGCCGTTCTGGGGCACGCGAGTGGTCAAGGGCCTCGCGGTGGCCGAGTACGCCGGGCTGGTCGACGAGCGGGCGCTGTTCCTCGGCCAGTGGGGGCTGCGCGGGGCCCGCGCCGGGCAGGGACCCTCGTACGAGGAGCTGGTGGAGACCGAGGGCCGGCCGCGGCTGCGGTACTGGCTGGACCGGCTGGCCACCGAAGGCGTGCTGTCGTCGGCCGCCGTCGTCTACGGCTACTTCCCGGCGGTCGCCGAGGGCGACTCGCTGGTGGTGCTCGACGAGGCGCGGCCGGACGCGGGAGAGCGGACCCGCTTCACCTTCCCGCGCCAGCGCCGCGACCGGCACCTGTGCCTGGCCGACTTCTGGCGCCC
>DATIMX010000234.1:0-3292 GCA_035474935.1 Geodermatophilus sp.
TTTCGAGCTGCGGTTCCCCGTGACCCGTGTCACGGTAGGTCGCACGTCATGATGTCGAGTACGAGGGGGATCCGGTGTCCGCTGGACCACGTCGGGTCGGGATGGCCGTCGTCGGCCTCGGAGGAGCGGTCGCCACGACCGCCGTGGCGGGGCTGGAACTGCTCCGCACCGGTGCGGGCGACACGACGGGGCTGCCACTGGCAGGTCTGGAGGTCGGCGGCCGCTCCGTCGAGGAAGTGACCGGCATCGCCGGCTACGCCGACCTGGTCGTCGGGGGCTGGGACCTCGACGGCACCGACCTGCGCAAGGCCGCCGAGCTGCACGGCGTCCTGGACTCCCACCAGCTGGAGCAGGCGGGGCCGCACCTGTCCTCCGTGACCCCGTGGCCGGCTGCCGGCGACGCCGACTTCTGCCGCAACGTGACCGGCGGCAACGTGGTGCTGGCCGAGACCCGCCGCGCCCAGGTCGATGCCGTCCGGGCCGACCTGCGCCGGTTCCGGGAGGAGAACGACCTCGACGGCCTGGTGCTGGTCAACCTGGCCTCCACGGAGCGCTGGCCCGACCCGGCGGCGCCCGCCCTGCAGACGGTCGAGGCCTTCGAGGCCGGGCTGGACGCCGACGACCGGGCCATCACCCCGGCGATGGTCTACGCCTACGCCGCGATCGCCGAGGGCGTGGGATACGTCAACTTCACGCCGTCACTGGCCGCCGACGTCCCCGCGCTGGTGGCCTTCGCCGAGAGCCGCGGCGTCCCGGTCGCCGGCAAGGACGGCAAGACCGGTCAGACGATGCTGAAGACGGTGCTCGCGCCGGCCTTCCGCAGCCGCTCGCTCACCGTCGAGGGCTGGTACTCCACCAACATCCTGGGCAACCGCGACGGCCAGGCCCTCGAGGACCCGGACTCGCTGTCGAGCAAGTTGCAGACCAAGGGCAGCGTGCTGGACTCGATCCTCGGCTACCCGGTCGAGGACCACGTCGTGCGGATCGACTACTACCGCCCGCGCGGTGACCAGAAGGAGGCCTGGGACGCCATCGACCTGGTCGGCTTCCTCGGCCAGCGCATGCAGATCAAGGTCGACTTCCAGTGCCGCGACTCGATCCTGGCCGCGCCGCTGGCCATCGAGCTGGCCCGGCTGACCGACCTGGCCCAGCAGCGCGGTCAGGCCGGCGTGCAGACCCAGTTCGGCTGGTTCTTCAAGGCGCCGATGTCCCCGGACGGCAGCACCCCCGAGCACGCCCTGCACCGGCAGGAGCGGGTGCTGCTCGACTGGGTCGCCGGCGCGCCGGTCGGCCGGTGACGGGCGGCTCCCCCGCCCTCGCCGAGCTCCGCCCGCTGCTGACCGAGGTCGGCGACGCCAAGCGGGTCCGCGTCGCCGACGCCCCCGGGTCGCTGGCCGAACAGGCCTTCGCCCGCGCCTGGGGGCGGCTGGTCGCGGGTGAGGACGCGGCCGCGGTCGCGCTGTCCGAGACGGCGGCGGCCGTGGCCCGCGCCCGGCTGGCCGGCATCGACGGTGCGGTGCTCCGGGCTGCGGGCCTGACCGACGACGACGCCCGCGACGTGCTGCGCCGCGGGTTCGACGAGGTCGCCGGCCCGCTGGACGCCGACCTGCGGGCCCGGCTGCGCGCGGCCCTGCCGCTCGCCGTCCCGACGCCGCAGCCGCCCCCGCTCGCCGAGCGGCTCAACCGCCAGCCGCGCGCCGGGGCCACCGCCCCGGGGAAGCCGCGGGTGGTCGTCGAGCCGCCGGAGAGCCACGGCGACCACTGCCTGACCGTCGCCGTCTACGGCGTGCTCGTCGCCCCGGTGTTCGGTGCCGATCCGGTGGCGCCGTTCCTCGTCGGGCTGGCCCACCACCTGCACAACGTCGTGCTGCCCGACGCCGGGTTCGCCGGCGAGGTGCTGCTCGGCTCGGCGCTCGGCCAGGTCGTCACGACGCTGGAGGAGCGCGAGCTGGCCGCCCTGCCCGGCCCCCTGGCCGAGCGGCTGCGCACGGTGCTGCGGCTGCGGGCGGACGCCGGTGCGCCGGAGTCGCAGGCCTTCCACGCCGCCGACGTCCTCGACCGGGTGCTGCAGGTGCACCACCACGCGCGCGCGGCGGCGTTCACCGCGTCGCAGGCGCTCGACGACCTCGAGCTCGTGCACGCCGGGCCGGTGCAGGCCTTCCACCTCGACGTCCTGGCGGCGGCGGGACTGTGAGGACGGCCGCCCCCGCCGTCCCGGTGGTCGACGGGATCCCGTACGCCCGGGCCGGGCGTGACGAGCTGCGCGCGGAGGTGGCCGGCCTGCTGGCCCACGGCGAGGTCGACCGCGCCCGCGTCGCGGTGCTGGCCGACGCCGACGACTGGTGGACCGAGCCGCCCCCGCCGCCCGAGCAGCTGGCCCGCGTGCCGGCCGCGCGCACCCTGCGCGAGGCGATGGACCTCCTCGGCATGGGCCGGGTCGCCGACTACTTCGCCCACCGCTGGTCCGACCCCACCCACCTGGCCGGCTTGGCGCTGCTGCAGCAGCACTGGCCGGGCGGGCGGCCGGTGGTGGACGTCGCCTGCGGCACCGGCACCCACCTGCGCGAGCTGGCCCGCCGCGGCTGCACCCGCCTGGTCGGCGTCGACGTCGTCTGGGCCAAGCTGTGGCTGGCCCGGCGCTTCGTCTGCCCCTCGGCGCGCTACGTCTGCGCCGACGTGGCCGGCGTCCCCGACCTGGGCGTGCCGACGCCGGCCTACGTGCTGTGCCACGACGCCTTCTACTTCCTGCGCGACAAGCCGGCCGCCGCCGCGGCGATGCGCGAGCTCGCCGGGGACGGCGGCACCGTCGTCGTCGGGCACGCGCACGTGGCCGACCCGCACGGGGAGCCGCTGACCCCGGAGGGCTACGCCGCGGTGCTCGGCACCGACCTGCTCTACGACGACGCCGAGCTGACCGACGCGCTGCTCGCGGGCCGGCCGCCGCACCCCGCCCCGGCCGCCGCGCTGCACGCCAGCGAGGCGGTGGCGCTGGTGGCCGGCGACCCGCTGTCGCCCGCGCCGGTCGACGTCGGCGAGCCGCTGCCGCCGCTGCGGCCCAACCCGCTGTACGCCGACGGGGAGCTGCGCTGGCCGAGCGAGCGGTACGCCGGCGAGTACGGCCCGCGCTCGGCGTACCTGCCGGCCCGCTGGCCCGATCCGCTGCCCGCCGACGCCGCCCGCCGCCGGCTGCTCGTCGACCTGCCGGAGTCCTGGTGAGCGCGCGAGATCTGCACAGTGGCGCCCATCAGCCGCTGATGACCACCACTGTGCAGATCTGGCGCAGAGGAGGCGC
>DATIMX010000235.1:0-12263 GCA_035474935.1 Geodermatophilus sp.
CGCGGGCGATGCACAGCCGCTGCTGCTGACCACCGGAGAGCCCGGCGCCCGGGCGGTTGAGGCGGTCCTTCACCTCGTTCCACAGGTTGGCCCCGCGGAGCGAGCGCTCCACCAGGTCGTCGAGGTCGGACTTCTTCATCCTCTTGTTGTTCAGCCGGATGCCCGCGGCCACGTTCTCGTAGATCGACATGGTCGGGAACGGGTTGGGCCGCTGGAAGACCATGCCGATCTGCCGCCGGACGTCCACCGGGTCGACGTCCGCGCCGTACAGGTCCTGCCCGTCCATGACGACCTTGCCCTCGACGCGCCCGCCCGGGATGACCTCGTGCATCCGGTTGATCGAGCGCAGGAACGTCGACTTCCCGCAGCCCGACGGCCCGATGAGCGCGGTGATGCTGCGCGGCTCGATGGAGACGTTGACGTTCTCGACCGCCAGGAAGTTGCCGTAGTAGATGTTGAGGTCCGAGACGTCGATGCGCTTGGCCACTGAAGGTCCTCCAGGGTTTCCGGTCAGTGACCGGTCTTGGGAGCGAAGAAGCGACTGATGAGGCGGGCGACGACGTTGAGACCCATCACCAGGATGATCAGGACGAGGGCCGCCGTCCAGGCCCGATCGGTGGCGAACTGCGGCGGGACGCCCGGCTGGGTGAGCTGGTAATAGGCGTAGACCGGCAGGGTCGCCATGCGGCCGTCGAACGCGTTGAGGTTCGTGGCATTGGTGATGCCCAGCGTGATCAGCAGCGGAGCGGTCTCGCCGACGACGCGGGCGATCGCCAGGGTGACGCCGGTGCCCAGGCCTGCGATCGACGTCGGGATGACCACCTTGACGATGGTGCGCCACTTCGGCACACCCAGCGCGTAGGAGGCCTCACGCAGCTCGTTGGGCACCAGCTTGAGCACCTCCTCCGCCGAGCGGACGACGACCGGGATCATCAGCACCGACAGCGCGATCGCGCCCATGACGCCGAGCCGGACCCCCGGGCCGAGGAAGATCGCGAACAGCGCGTAGGCGAACAGGCCGGCCACGATCGACGGGATGCCGGTCATGACGTCGACCAGGAAGGTGATCGCCCGCTTCAGCCGCCCGCGGGCGTACTCGACGAGGAAGATCGCCGTCATCAGGCCGATCGGCACGGAGATCAGCGTGGTCAGCGCCGTGATGATCAGCGTGCCCATGATCGCGTGGTAGGCGCCGCCGCCCTCGCCCACGATGCCGACGAGCGAGGAGTTGAAGAACTCGCCGTCCAGCCGTGCGGCGCCGCGGCTGACGACCTCCCAGACCAGCGAGACCAGGGGCACCATCGCCAGCCCGAAGGCGCTGACCACCAGGCAGGTCACCAGCCGGTCGGTGGCCCGCCGGGGGCCCTCCACGGTCCGGGTCAGCAGGTACACCGCCAGGGTCCCGAGGACGACGGTGTAGAGCACGAACAGCGCGATGTTGAGGTCGAACACCGGCCAGAGCGCGCCCACGACGACGGCGGCCCCCAGGAAGGCCGCCCAGGGCGACCAGTTCGGCAGCCGCCCGGCGCGCTCGCCGCGGCGTGGCCCGGGGGCGCTGCTCCCCGTGGGCGCCGGCGCGGTGGAGGTCTGGCTCATCAGTTCGCTCCGGAGAACTCGGCGCGCCGGTTGACGATCGCGCGGGCCAGCATGTTCACCGCGAGGGTGATGACGAACAGGGCCAGGCCGCTGGCGATCAGCGTGTTGATGTCGATGCCCGAGGACTCGGGGAACTCCAGCGCGATGTTCGCCGCGATGGTCGACGGGTTGCCGCTGCTGATCAGGTTGAACGTGATGCCGCCGGAGACCGACAGCACGATGGCCACGGCCATGGTCTCGCCGAGCGCCCGGCCCAGGCCCAGCATGGCGCCGCCGATGACGCCGGAGCGGCCGTAGGGGAGGACCGCCATCCGGATCATCTCCCAGCGGGTGGCGCCCAGGGCGAGCGCCGCCTCGCGGTGCAGGCTCGGGACCTGCAGGAAGACCTCGCGGGAGATGGCGCTGATGATCGGCAGGATCATCACGGCGAGGACCAGGCCGGTGGTCAGCATGGTGCGCCCGGTGGTCGAGGCGGGGCCGGCGAACAGCGGGATGAAGCCGAGGTGGCGCTCGAGCCACTGGTAGAAGGGCACCAGCTTCGGCGCCAGCCAGAAGATGCCCCAGAAGCCGTAGACGATGCTCGGGATCGCGGCGAGCAGGTCGACCAGGTAGCCCAGGCCCTGGGCGATCCGCCGCGGCGCGTAGTACCCGATGAACAGGGAGATGGCCACGGCCAGCGGCGTCGCCACGAGCAGCGCGATGACCGCCGCGAGCAGGGTGCCGAAGACCAGCGGGGCGACGTAGGAGGCCAGGCCGCCGTCACCGGGGATGTCCTCGGCCGGGGCGGTCAGCGCGGGCACCGCCTCCACGACGAGGAAGGCGGCGACCCCCGCGAGGATGACGAGGATCAGGATGCCGGCGCCCTTGGCGGTACCGGCGAAGATCCGGTCACCGGGACGGCGGACCGACCGTCCGGTCCCGGTGGGGGACGGGGGTGTGGTCCTGGTGCTGCTCACCGCTGCTCCGTGGTGTGTGGGCCGGTGCCTGGAGACCCGGCGGAGGGTGGTTCGGGCGCCCGGCCAGGGCCGGGCCTGCCAACGGCCCGGGGCGCCGTCGGGCACCCCGGGCCGTTGCCGGACATCGTCGCTCAGCCGGCCGTGATCGCGTCCACGGCCGTCTGAGCCTGCTGGCGCAGCGCGTCGGAGATCGGCGCCGAACCCGCGGCATCGGCCGCGGCCTGCTGGCCCTCCCCGCTGATCACATACCCCATGAAGTCGGCCACCAGTCCGGCGGTCTCCGGGTCGTCGTACGAGATGCAGCCGATGTGGTAGCTGACCAGCACGATCGGATAGCTGCCCGACTCGGTGGTGTCGCGGGCCAGCTCGATGGCGAAGTCGTACTGCCCCCGGCCCTGGACCCGCTCGGAGTTCTCGACGACCGCTGCGGCCGCCTCCGGGGTGGGGGCGACGAACTCCTCGCCGACCCCGACGTCGGCCACGCCGAGGTCGCCGGCCTGGCTCTCGTCGGCGTAGCCGATGGTGCCGTTGCCGCCGCTGACGGCGCTGATGACGCCGGAGGTGCCCTGGGCGGCCTCGCCGCCGGCGACCGGCCAGTTGCCGTCCGGCTCGTGCGGCCACGCCTCACCGGCAGCAGCGGCCAGGTACTCGGTGAGGTTCTCGGTCGTCCCCGACTCGTCGGACCGGTTCACCGGGGTGATCGGCAGGTCGGGCAGCGTCACGCCCGGGTTGTCGGCGGCGATCGCCGGGTCGCTCCAGGTGGTGATCTGCTGGTCGAAGATGCCGGCGATCACCTGAGGGGAGAGGTTCAGCTCGTCGACGCCCTCGAGGTTGTAGACGACGGCGATCGGCGAGATGTAGTTGGGCAGCTCGAAGACCTCGCCTCCGCCGCAGCGCTCGGTCGCCGCGGTCAGCTCCTCCTCGTCGAGCGCGGCGTCGGAGCCGGCGAAGTCCACGCCGCCGGAGACGAACTGCTCGCGGCCGCCGCCGGAGCCGACCGGGTCGTAGTTCACGGTCACGCCCGGCTGCACGCCGGAGTAGCCGGCGGTCCAGCCCTGCATCGCAGCCTGCTGGCTGCTGGCGCCGGCGCCGTCCAGCGCGCCGCTCAGCTCCGTGGCGCCGCCCGTGCTGCTGGTGCTGCCGCCGCCACCGGCGCTCTCCTCGTTCGCGGCGCCGCAGGCGGTCAGCGCGAGGGTGCCGGCGAGCGCGGTCGAGAGGACGACGGCGCGCGACGTGGTGCTGAGCTTCAAGGAAGGTGCCCTTCGACGTGCGCCCGGGCCTTCTGCCGGGCAGCGCGGAACCAACGGGGACCGACGCTAGGGAGCTGAGGTGGCCGCCTCCCCGTGCACCGATGAACGACAGGTGAACGGTCGCCGAGGCCTGCGTCACGGGGTGTGGACGGGCTTCCGTCCATCGGGTGAACCCGGGCGCGCCGACTGGAGAAGGACCCTCTTGCCCCCCACCGCTCGCAAGCTCGCGGCGGGCCCCTGCACGAGGGCCGGGATCCCCTACCTCAGGGGGCGCGGCGCCAGGAGACGTCGACCGCGTGCCGGGTGAACCCGCTGTGCTCGTACAGCGTCACCGCCGCGGTGTTGTCCTCCTCGACGTAGAGCAGCACCTGGCGCAACCCGAGGCCCCGCAGGTGGGCCAGCCCCACATCGGTGAGCGCGCGCCCCAGGCCCAGGCCCTGCGCGTCGGGGTCGATGCCGAGCACGTAGACCTCGCCGACCGCCTCCGGCCCCTCGTCACCCGGCGGGTGCACCTTCGTCCAGTGCGACCCCAGCAGCCGGTCGCCGTCCCAGGCGAGGAAGAAGCCGGCCGGGTCGAACCACGGCTCGGCCTCGCGCAGCCGCAGGTCCTCGGGTGTCCAGTTGCCCTGCTCGGGGTGGGAGGCGAAGGCGCGGGCGTTGGTGCGCAGCCAGGCCTGCTCGTCGCGGCCGGGCCGGAAGGTGCGCACCAGGACGCCCTCGGGCAGGCGCAGCCGGGGCTCGGGGTCGACGCCGGCCAGGTCGCGGCGCATCTGCAGCAGCACCCGGGCCCGCTCGTACCCGCGAGGCTGCGCCAGCTCGGCCGACCCGGGCAGGTCGCCGTGGGCCCAGACCCGCAGCGGGCGGTCGCCGGCCAGCTCCTCGAGGTGGCCCAGCAGCGTGCGGCCGACCCCCTGCCGGCGGGCACCGGGGGCGACGACCAGCTCGGCCTCGGCGTCCCCGGTGCCGTCCCCGCCCTCGAACCGCGCGTAGCCGGTCAGCGTGCCGTCGGCGGCGGTGGCGAGCACGTTGCGACCGCCGGCCGGGCCGCCGTGCTGCAGCCGGAGCTCGGCCTCCTCCGAGAGAGGGCGGACGCCGTCGGCCACGGTCGCCGCGCGCACCAGCGCGAGGACCGCGTCGACGTCGGCCGGGTCGAGCCGGTCGACGTCCCGGACGAGGGGAGCAGTGGACAGGGGGGCCTCAGACCAGCTCGGTGTCGTTCTGCGCCCGGGCCTCGGCCTGGGCGCGCGCGGCGGCCGCGGTGGCGTCGGCGACGTGCTGGTCGAGCTTGTAGCCGACGTTGCGCACGGTGCCGATCAGCGCCTCGTGCTCGGTGCCGAGCTTGGCCCGCAGCCGGCGCACGTGGACGTCGACGGTGCGGGTGCCGCCGAAGTAGTCGTAGCCCCAGATCTCCTGGAGCAGCTGCGCGCGGGAGAAGACCCGGCCCGGGTGCTGGGCCAGGTACTTGAGCAGCTCGAACTCCTTGTAGGTCAGGTCGAGCGGGCGGCCGCGCAGCTTGGCGGAGTAGCTGTGCTCGTCGATCACCAGCTCGCCGGCCTGGGTCACGCCGCCGTCGGGCCCGTCGGCGGGGGAGGCGGCGGCCAGCCGCCGGGCGGTGGCCCACTTGAGGCGGGCGTCGACCTCGGCCGGGCCGGCGGTGTCGAGCAGCACGTCGTCGATGCCCCAGTCGGCCGACAGCGCGACCAGGCCGCCCTCGGAGAGCACGGCGACCAGCGCGGAGGCGACGCCGGTGGAGGACAGCAGGCTGCAGAGCGTGCGTGCCTGGATGAGGTCGTGCCGGGCGTCGACGAGGACGACGTCGCCGGAGTCGCCGTCGAGCAGGCTGGACAGCTCCGGCGCCACCACGCGGACGTGGTGTCCCAGGAGGCCGAGGGCGGGCAGCACCTCGGTCGTGGCCTGACGTGCGGCGGTCATGAGCACGAGTCGCATGACGTCTCCTCAGGGGAGCCGGGGACGACGGTCGTCGTCCGGGGGCCCACGACGGCGCTGTCGAAGAGACAGCAGGATAACCGACGTGATCCCCCGTCCCCGTCCGGAACCGGATCGCGACACGTGACCGTCCACACGGACGACGGCGTGCGACCGGGCGGCCGCACCGCGTCCCCCCGCTCGTCGAGCGGATCGGGCGCGGGGTGTCTGCGACGATCGGACCGTGACGGCGACCGAGGCGCGACGCGGGCTCCCTGCCCGCGCGTGGCACCTGTCCACCGCCGTCGTCGTCGCCGTCGCGACGGCCCTGCTGGTCGGGCTGCCCGCGGTCGCGGGGGAGCCGGGCCGGCTGGTGGCGGTCGCCGTCCTGCAGGTGGCGCTGGTCGCGGCGTGGGTGCCGGCGACCGGGATCCCGGGGCGGGTCGGCGCGCCGGCCCTCGGGCTGGCCGCTGCAGCCGGCGCGGACCTGCTGGTCGTGGTGCCCGAGCGGCCGGAGATCGGCGCACTGCTCGCCGTCCCGGGCCTGGGCCTGCTCGCCGCGGTGCTGCACCAGATGCTGCGTCGGGCGCCGCGGTCCGACGTCGTCGGCTCGCTGGCGGGCGTCCTTCTGCTGATCACCACGGTCACCGCCCTGGCCGTCCTGCTGCTCCTGCCCGTCGTCGGCGACGGGACGGCCGCGGTCACCCCGCTGCTCGTCGTCGGGACGACGCTCCTGGTGGGCTCCCTGGTCGACCTCCTGCTGCCCCGCCCGGCGGTCGCGGCCGGCGTGCCGCGGGGGGTGCCCGCGCTGGTGCTCGGTGTGCTGGCCGGTGTGGTCGTGGCGGTGGTCGGCTCCGGCGCCGACGACGTGGCCACGGTCCTCGGGGCGCTCGTCGCCGGCCTGGCGCTGGGCGCGGTCGCCGCGCTCATCGGGCTGGCCGCGGGCTACGTCGTCGCGGCGGGCCCGCGCCGGGCGTGGGCGGCGGCCCTGCTGCAGGCGGTGCTGCCCCTCGCCGCGGCCGCTCCCGTGGCGTTCTCCGTCCTGCTGCAGAAGGTCCTCTGAGGAGCCGGTCCGTGCGTGCGCTCGTGGTGTTGCTGGTCCTGGCCGGCCTGGTCGTCGGTGCCGACCGGGTCGGCGAGGAGATCGCCGAGGACCAGGTGGCGCGGGTGGTCGCCGAGCGGGCCGGGCTCGCCGGCGCACCCGACCTGGAGTTCGAGGGCTTCCCGTTCCTCACCCAGGCGGTCAGCGGGCGCTACGAGGACGTGCGGGTCACCCTGACCGGCGCCGACCTGGGCCAGCCCGAGGGCACCCGCGCCGACGTCTCGCTGCAGGGCGTGCAGGTGGCGCTGTCCGACGTCCTGTCCGGATCGGTGCGGGAGGTGCCGGTGGAGCGGGTCGACGGCACGGCGACGCTGTCCTACGACCTGCTCGCCGACCAGCTCGACCCGGGCACGACCGTGACGCGGGACGGCGACGGCCTGCGGGTGCAGCGCACCGTGGAGGTCGCCGGGGTGAGCGTGCCCGTGGCCGCCACGGGCACGGTCTCGCTCGACGGCGACACCGTGGTGGTCGACGTCGACGAGGCCTCCGGCGCCGGCGTCGACGTCCCGGGCTACCTCGTCGACCAGGTCAGCGACGCCCTGGACCTGCGCTACCGCATCCCGCCGCTGCCCTTCGGCCTGCAGGTCACCGGCGTCGCACCGGCCGACGACGGCGTGCGGGTGCGGGTCGAGGCGGCCGACACGGTGCTGTCCGGCTGACCTCACCCGCCCGGGTCCCCCGATGGAGGGAGCCGGAACAGCCGGTGGGCCGGGCGGGTTGCTGCCGACGTGGACCCGATCGGAGCCGGCGTGCTGGCTGTCGCCCTCGCGCTGACGGCGGTCGGGGCCTGGTGGCTGCGGAGGAGGGACGGCGCGGTGCGCGGAGCGGACGGCGGGCGGGAGCGGTCGGCGACCGCCGTGCTCGAGGGCCTGGGTGTGCGCCCGGGTGACGCCGAGCTGACCGTGGTCCAGTTCTCGACGGCGTTCTGCGGGCCGTGCCGGGCGACCCGGGCCCGGCTGCAGCAGCTGCAGGCCACCCGGCCGGGGCTGGCGCACGTGGACGTCGATGCCGAGAGCCACCTCGACGCCGTCCGCGAGCTGGGCGTCCGGCGCACGCCGACGCTGTTCTACCTGGATCGCGCGGGCCGGCTGCTCGGCCGCAGCAGCGGTGCTCCGCGGCCCGACGAGCTCACCGCGCTGGTCGAGGCGCACGTGACCCCCGCCGGTGCCCGGGACGGGCGGGAACTGTGATCCGTTACCCTCGCCCCGTGGGCATCCTGCTGACCAGCCGCCGCACAGTGGACCTGTGCCGCGTCGGCAGCTGCCTGTGTCCGGCCTCCTAGGGCGAGCCCAGCCTCGTCCCGACGTGCCCTGACCGCCGTCCGGAAGCCCCCTGCCCCCATGCCCCCAGCACCGCCGCCGACCGGCCGCGAGGTCGACGTCCGGGGTCCGCGCGCCGCCGCGTGGGTCACCAGCGCCGTCCTCGCCGTCGCCCTGCTGACCGGCAGCGGCGGCCTGGTCGCCCTGCAGGCCGCCGTCTTCGCCGTCGGTGCGTTCGCCGGGCTGCGGTACGCCCCCTACGGGGTGCTGTTCCGCGTCCTCGTCGCCCCGCGGCTCGGGCCGGTCCGCGAGCGGGAGCCCGAGGCGCCGGCGCGCTTCGCCCAGCTCGTCGGCCTCGTCTTCGCCGTCGTCGGCGCCGCCGGGTACCTCTCCGGCGCGCCGCTGGTCGGCGCCGTCGCGACCGGCCTCGCGCTGGTGGCGGCCCTGCTCAACGCGGCCACGGGCTTCTGCCTCGGCTGCGAGCTGTACCTGACCGTCCGCCGGGCCCGTCCCGCGCACACCGCCTGACCGACCGCACACCACCACAGGAGGGACCACCCCCCATGAGCCGCAACGACGTGCTCGTCTCCGCCGACTGGGCCCAGGAGCACATCGGCGCCCCCGGCATCGTCTTCGTCGAGGTCGACGAGGACACCAGCGCCTACGACAAGGGCCACATCGAGGGCGCGGTCAAGCTGGACTGGAAGACCGACCTCCAGGACCCGCTGCGCCGCGACTTCGTGAGCAGGGAGCAGTTCGAGCAGCTGCTCTCGGAGCGGGGCATCAGCAACGACGACACCGTCGTGCTCTACGGCGGCAACAACAACTGGTTCGCCGCCTACGCCTACTGGTACTTCAAGCTCTACGGCCACTCCGACGTCAAGCTGATCGACGGCGGCCGCAAGAAGTGGGAGCTCGACAGCCGCCCGCTGTCCTCCGAGCCCGTCTCCCGCCCGGCCACGCAGTACCAGGCCAAGGACCAGGACAAGGACATCCGCGCCTTCCGCGACGAGGTCGTCGACGCGATCGGCCAGAAGAACCTGGTCGACGTCCGCTCGCCCGACGAGTTCACCGGCAAGCTGGTCGCCCCGGCTCACCTGCCGCAGGAGGGCGCGCAGCGCCCGGGCCACATCCCCACCGCGGTGAACGTGCCCTGGAGCAAGGCGGCCAACGAGGACGGCACCTTCAAGAGCGACGAGGAGCTGGCCAAGCTCTACGCCGAGGCCGGCCTCGACACCAGCAAGGACACCATCGCCTACTGCCGGATCGGCGAGCGCTCGAGCCACACCTGGTTCGTGCTGCGCGAGCTGCTCGGCCACCAGAACGTCAAGAACTACGACGGCTCCTGGACCGAGTACGGCTCCCTCGTCGGCGTCCCGATCGAGAAGGGGGCCTGAGCATGTGCGGCGCTCCCAAGCAGGGCGGCGCGCTGGCCGGCGTGGACCTGACGACCCAGACGGTCATCCAGGGCCAGGTCTGGCACGACGGCGCGCCCGTCGCCGGGGCCTACGTCCGGCTGCTGGACTCGACCGACGAGTTCACCGCCGAGGTGGTCACCAGCCCGGAGGGCGAGTTCCGCTTCTTCGCCGCCCCGGGTGAGTGGAAGCTGCGCTCCCTGGCCCCGGTCGGCAGAGGCGAGCGCGTCCTCACCGCCGACATCGGCCTCAACGAGACCACCGTCGCGATCACCTGAGGACCCGACGACAGCGCCCCTCCCGCACTCGTGGGAGGGGTGCTGTCGCGTTTCAGTCCACGCCGGGCGGGAGGCGGTTGGGGCCGGCCTCGGGTGGCCGCGGACGGTCCTCCGGATGGGCCCGGACGGCGACGATCGCGACGTCGTCGGCCCCGTCCACCGGCAGCATCCGGTCGAGCAGCGTGTCGCACAGCTCCTCCAGCGACGTCTCGCCGAGGTCGCGCAGCACCTCCCGCATCATCGCCAGCCCCTGGTCCAGGTCGGCGTCCCGGCGCTCGACCAGGCCGTCGGTGACGAGCAGCAGGGTGTGCCCGTCGCCCAGCTCGGCGGTGTGGTCGGTGCGCGGGGCGTCGGGGTCGATGCCGAGCATCCGCTCGGGGCGGGTCTCGAACAGCGTCGTCGAACCGTCGGGGGCGAGCAGCACCGGCGGGAGGTGGCCGGCGTTGCTCCAGCGCAGCACGCGGGTGCTCGCGACGGGCACGTCCGGGTGCCGCTCGACGCGGGCGAGGACGACGGTCGCCATCGTGCTCACCGCGAGTCCGCGCGCCGCGTGCTCGGTGCGGGACAGCGTCGCCGACAGCGGCTCGTCGTTGTCGTAGGCCAGCGCCCGCAGCAGGCCGCGCAGCTGGCCCATCGCCGCGGCGGCGTCGCTGTCGTGGCCGACGACGTCCCCGATCACCAGCATCGTCGCGCCGTCGGGCTGGAGGAACGCGTCGTACCAGTCGCCGCCGACCTGCGCTCCGTGCGCGGCCGGGCGGTACCGCACGGCGACCTGCAGGTGGTCGGGTTCCGGCGGCGGGGTCAGCAGCGCCTGCTGCAGCCGGTCGGACAGCGCGCGCTGCTCGGCGGCCCGCTCGGTCACCCGCCGCAGCTCCGCCGCCTGGCGCCGGGCGGCCAGCCGGTCGGTCAGGTCGCGGAAGGAGACCACCACGCCGGTCACCGCGCCGTCCTCCACCGTCGGGACGGCGATCAGCTCGACCGGCACGGGGGTGCCGTCGCGGTGCCAGAAGACCTCGTCCTCGGCGGTGACCGTCCGGCCGCTCCGCAGCGCATTCCAGACCGGGCACTCGTGCTTCGGGTACGGCGAGCCGTCGGGCCGGCGCCCGTGGATCACCGCGTGCTGGTCGCGCCCGAGCTGCTCCTCGGCGGCGAGCCCGGTCATCCGCACCGCCGCCGGGTTGACGAACTCGACGCGCCCGTCGGCGTCCAGGCCGTAGATGCCGTCGGCGACGTTGGCCAGCACGCGCTCGTACCGGGCGAGGGTCCGGGAGAGCAGGGCCTCCACGTCGGAGCGGAGCGTGCCGCCCCCATCGTTGCCGAGCACCCCCACGACTCCGTCACCTCCCTCGCGTCCGGACCGCTCCGGTCCACCAGCCTGCCGTACCAGGATCGGCTCTCCCCGGGAGGTCGCCGACCGGCGCCTCGCCCTCGCGCGCACGTGCCGACGGACGGTGACGGGGGCCGAGGCGGCCAGCGGCGTCCGCGGGAACGGCGGCACCGCGGCCGGGTGGCTCCCGGTGGAGGGCAGGTCAGAGCCCCAGGAGCCCGGTGAGCTCACCCATCGCGACGTCGAAGTACCGGTCGGTGTCCGCGACCGAGCCGGCGAGGTGCCCGAAGAGTTCGAAGCTGACGGTTCCGTAGAGCGAGCTCCAGGCGAGCAGCGCGCGCACCCGGACGGCGTCGTCGATGGCGGGGTGCTCCCCGCCGAGGACGGCCGCCGTCTCGACGCTCACCAGCTCCGGGTCCCGGTCGCCCCCGGCGGCCTCCGGCAGGGTGCCGCTGCGGGCCGCGTCACCGAGGATCCGGCCCAGGACCACGCCCACCCGCGCGGCTGCCGGGACGGTGTCGCGCGGAGCCGCGTAGCCGGGCACGGGTGAGCCGTAGAGCAGCGCGTACTCGTGCGGGTGCGCCCGAGCCCACGACCGGACGGCGCGGCACACCGCCAACCAGCGCTCCCGCGGTGCCGCGCTCGGGTCGTCGGCGGCCTCCGCGGCGGCCCCCAGGGCGTCGTAGCCGTCGGTGATCAGGCGGGTCAGCAGCTCGTCGCGGCTGGCGAAGTAGCGGTAGACGGCCGACGAGGCCATGCCCACCTCGCGCGCGACCGCCCGCAGCGACAGCCCGGCCGCCCCCACCTCGGCCAACTGCCGCCGGGCGACGGCGGTGATCTCGGCGGTCACCTCGGCGCGGACGCGGTCACGGACGGTGGACGGCACGCTGTCGATCCTCCGTCCTGCGATCAGTGCACGCAACCGAGAGCACTGCTCTTGACGACCGCTGCCTTGCGTGCGAGCGTCGTCCGCAACCGAGAGCGGTGCTCTCGGCAGTGGACCGAGGAGGAGCCATGGCACTGCACGTGATCGTCGGCAAGGGCCCGGTCGGGACGACGACCGCCGACCTGCTGGCCGCCCGGGGGCACCGGGTCCGGGTCCTGTCGCGCAGCGGGGGGACGTCGACCGACGCCGTCGAGCACCGTCGGGTGGA